>CAZFSH010000030.1:0-15790 GCA_964521935.1 uncultured Propionivibrio sp. | reverse complement strand
CAAAGCTATAGCGAGAAACTCTGCCTGAAGCAGCATCCAGATGCCGCCAGCATTGAAAAATGCGAGTACAAGAAACAACACCGCATGCACAGGATTACGCGCGGTTATCACCCGCAAGGCCGCAAAGAGCATCACGGCGGAAAAAACGTAGAACAGAGCAGTTTTAATATCCATTATGTGTCAGCCGGCTTATCTAAAGGGCGCATCGGCTGCGCGGTCTGCTGCGATTTGTGATTCATAACGATCGCCGTTAGCCAACAGCATCTGTTTAGTGTAATAAAGGTCACCACGCGTTTCGCCGTGATATTCAAAGATACGCGTCTCAACAATGGCATCAACCGGGCAGGCCTCTTCGCAGTAACCACAGAAAATGCATTTGGTCAGATCAATGTCGTAGCGCGTAGTGCGACGGCTGCCATCGTCGCGCTCAGTCGCTTCGATGGTAATCGCCATAGCCGGGCATACCGCCTCACATAATTTGCAGGCAATACAGCGCTCTTCGCCATTGGGATAACGGCGCAGCGCATGCAAGCCACGAAAGCGTGGGCTTTGCGGGGTTTTTTCTTCCGGAAACTGAACGGTGATCTTGCGGGCAAACATATAGCGCCCGGTCAAGGCCATACCCTTGAACAGTTCCTTGAGGAACAAACTACCGATGAAATCCTTGGCACCCATTGTCGTATCCTTTGATTCGCCTAAGGCTCTCAGTTCCAGATGTTCAGTGGCGACATCATCCAAACGCCAACAAACAATATAAAAAACAAGGTGATTGGGACAAAAACCTTCCAACCCAAGCGCATGATCTGATCATAGCGATAGCGCGGGAATGTTGCCCGTATCCACAAGAAAATGAACAGCAAGAATGAAATCTTGAGCGCTAGCCAATGAAAGCCATCGGGCAAAAAACCAACCGGTGAGAGCCAGCCGCCGAGAAAAAATATGGCTGTCATCGCTGATACGAGGATCATGTTCGCATATTCAGCTAGGAAGAACAGTGCGAACGCCATGCCCGAGTATTCCACCATGTGACCGGCAACGATTTCCGACTCACCTTCTACCACGTCAAACGGTGCGCGATTGGTCTCTGCAACACCGGAGATCAGGTAAACGAGGAACATTGGGAGCAAGGCCAACCAGTTCCACGAAAAAATTCCCAAACCCATCGAGGCAAACTGACCGCGACCTTGCGACTCGACGATGGCACTCAAATTCAAACTTCCAGAGACCATGAGCACGGTAATCAAGGCTAAACCCATCGACACCTCGTAAGACACCATCTGGGCGGCAGAGCGCATCGCGCCAAGAAACGGATACTTCGAGTTCGATGCCCAACCGGCGATGATGATGCCATAGACACCGACCGAACTGATAGCCAGGACATACAACACCCCGGCATCAATGTTCGACAACACCCAGCCTTTGGCAAACGGCACTACCGCCCAAGCCGCCAAAGCTGGCGCCAAAGCCATGATGGGCGCAATCACAAACAGCGTAAGATCGGCTTTCGTGGGAAAGACGATTTCTTTGAGGAAAAGCTTGAGGCCGTCAGCGATAGGTTGCAATAAGCCCCACGGGCCAACGCGGTTAGGACCGATGCGAACTTGCATCCAACCGATGACTTTGCGTTCCCAAAAGGTCAGATAGGCCACACACAACATCAATGGCACCAGGATGCCGACGATCTTGAGCATCGTCCAGACCAAAGGAAACAGCGGGCCCAGTAAGTCCTTGACCGGAGCGAGCAAAGCGTCCATTAAGCGGCACCTCCCGCAGAAACAGTCAGCGCACCCGTTAGCGCCCCTAAGGAAACAGTAGAGGAGTGAGCGCCGGCAACTTTTAAACAGTTATCGGGAATGCCATCGTTGATAACTACCTGCATCTGGATTGCATCGCTCTCTGACGCCGTACCACAGCGACTGACTTTTGCGATACCGCCAGCCGACAAACCAAGCCGCGCAATCATTTGCGAATTCAATTCCGCCGCGGGGGCACGAGCGTCCAGCGTGCATTGCAAGGACGGGGCCCTACGCACCAAGGCATCAGCAAAGTGAATCGGCACGTCCGCAACACGTTCAAGACTATTAGCTGGCACCTTGATACCATCAAGCTGAAGGGCGAGTCCAGAAACTGCGCTATTGAGCCCGCCAACGAACTCCCCATTTACGGACGCGGCAGCTAGCACTTCATCGCGAACCTCTTCGCTACTGTTGTACTCGCAGCCAGGAACGTTAAGCAAATTGCCCAGCACGCGCAACACCTTCCATGCTGGTCGCGCTTCCCCTTGCGGTTTAACGCTTGCATAGAAACTCTGGACGCGGCCTTCCGTATTAACAAACGTTCCGGATGTTTCGGCGAAGGGCGAAATCGGCAACATGACGTCAGCATAAGCCAATGCCTCGTCGGATTTAAATGCACTCATCACCACAACGTGCGCGGCGGCAGATAAAGCCGCGCGTGCAGCAGCACCATCAGCGCAATCCAATTCAGGTTCAGCACCCAATACCACGTAGGCTTTTCGCGGCGCAGTAATCATATCCGCTGCATTCATCCCGCCATTGGTAGGCGTCGCTTTCGCAACATAGCCACCCACCGAGTTAGCTGCTTCGCCTAATACACCAAGCTTGCCACCAAGCAGCGTGGCAAGCTGTGTCGCCAGCATTTGCAATTGGCCAGCGTTTGCGTGTTGCTGCGCAAAATTACCCATAAAAATGGCGGGCGCGGAACCAGACACCAAACTGTCTGCAATGGCTTGCGATCCGGCAGAAACGGCTAGGCCGGCAAGAGCGGCATCAACCGACGCGCCCTTCAACAAGGCAACTGCTTTGACAATTTGTGCTAATTCAGTGACAAGTTGCGATGGCGCGACAATATGCTTAACGTGCGTTTTGATCAGCAAATCATCATCCGCACTGTGCAGAACCGAGACTTTCGTACCGTGCTTAGCCATTTGACGCAGACGCTGCGCCAGCAAAGGATGATCTTTGCGTAAAAAAGAACCGATCACCAGCACCCGATCCAATTTCTCGAAGTCGGCAATTGCCATGCCTAGGTAGGGAATACCGGCCCGATACGCATCGGCAGAAAAATCAACGTGGCGAAGACGAAAATCAATATTTTCGCAGCCAAGACCCCGCAACATTTTTTGCGCCAGGAACAACTCCTCCAGCGTGGCATGCGGGCTCAACAAGCCCCCCATCGCATTCCCACCATGGGTTTTCACGACATCACGCAGGGCATGAGAAACGTAATCCAAAGCGACGTTCCAATCCACCTCGCGCCAAGTACCACCCTGCTTCACCATGGGTCGAGTCAAACGTTCAGGCGAATTCAAGCCCTCGTAAGAGTAACGATCTTTATCCGACAGCCAGCACTCGTTAATCTGCTCATTTTCCAGCGGTAACACGCGCATCACACGGTCATGCTTGGTCTGCACAATCAAATTACTGCCTAAACCATCATGCGGACTCACCGACTTGCGTCGCGATAGTTCCCAAGTCCGCGCAGAGAAACGAAATGGCTTTGACGTTAAAGCACCCACCGGGCATAGGTCAATAATATTGCCCGACAGTTCGGAGTTGATGGTCTTTTCAACAAATGGCATTACTTCGGCACGCTCTCCGCGGAAAGCTTGGCCCAATTCCATCAACCCAGCAATCTCTTGCGTAAAACGCACACAGCGCGTGCAATTGATGCAGCGCGTCATGTCAGTTGAAACTAATGCACCAAGATCTTTGTTCGATACGACACGTTTTTCCTCTTGATACTTGGAAGCAGAATCACCGTAGCCCACGGCTAAATCTTGTAGCTGACACTCCCCGCCCTGATCGCAAATCGGGCAGTCTAGCGGGTGGTTAATCAGCAAAAACTCCATTACGCCCTTCTGCGCTTTAACAGCCATATCAGAGTGCGTAAAGACCTTCATTCCATTGGTAACGGGAGTTGCACAAGCCGGCATCGGCTTCGGTGCCTTCTCAACCTGCACCAGACACATTCGGCAGTTCGCTGCGATGGAGAGTTTTTTGTGATAGCAGAAGTGTGGGATATACGTTCCCAGCTTGTGCGCGGCCTCAATAACCGTGCTGCCCTCCGCTACCTGGAGCGATTTGCCGTCGATTTCAATTTCCAGCATTACGCCGCTCCCACTTTGAAAAAGCCACTACCCGCGCGCTGGACAGCGGGATCAACCAGGCATTTCTTGTTTTCGATGTGATAAGCAAATTCATTGTGAAAATGCTTGATAAAACTGCGAACCGGGAAAGCCGCTGCATCACCTAAGGCACAAATGGTGCGCCCCATGATGTTCTCGGTCACGCGATTCAGCTGATCGAGATCTTCTGGTCGCCCCTCGCCATGCTCAATGCGATGAACAACGCGATAGAGCCAACCCGTGCCTTCACGACATGGCGTACATTGGCCACAAGATTCTTCAAAATAGAAATAGGAAAGACGCTCCAGAGCCTTAACCATGCACACCGTTTCGTCCATCACAATCACTGCGCCAGAACCCAGCATTGAGCCAGCCTTTGCAATCGAATCGTAATCCATGGTGCAATCCATCATTACATCACCAGGCAATACTGGCGCCGAAGAACCACCCGGAATAACAGCCTTCAATTTTCGACCACCGCGCATGCCGCCGGCCATTTCCAACAAGGTGGCAAACGGGGTGCCCATCGGCACCTCATAGTTACCTGGCTTATTGACGTGTCCGGAAACCGAAAACAGTTTCGTGCCACCGTTATTCGGTTTACCGAGATTCAGATAACTTTCGCCTCCCATACCCAAGATAAATGGGATAGCAGCGAAGGTTTCCGTGTTGTTGATCGTTGTCGGCTTGCCGTACAAGCCATAGCTCGCGGGAAACGGGGGCTTGAACCGGGGCTGCCCCTTTTTACCCTCAAGAGACTCCAGCAAACCAGTTTCTTCACCACAAATGTAAGCACCGTAGCCATGATGAGCGAACAGATCGAAATTAAACCCGCTTCCGAGAATATTTGCCCCCATCAATCCCGCTGCACGAGCCTCATCCAAGGCCTCTTCAAAACGCTCGTATATTTCAAATATTTCGCCGTGAATATAGTTATACCCGCGCACCGCACCCATTGCGTAGCCGGCAATGATCATGCCCTCTATAACCGAGTGCGGGTCATAACGCATCAGATCGCGATCCTTGAATGTGCCAGGCTCACCCTCGTCAGAGTTACAGACAACATACTTATCGCCGGGAAAGGCCCGAGGCATGAAACTCCACTTCAGGCCGGTCGGAAATCCTGCACCACCCCGTCCTCGCAATACTGATTTTTTTACTTCATTAATCAGATCGTCTTGCGACATCTTGCTGTTCAAAATACGACGCAGCTGAGCATAGCCGCCACGCGCCTCATAATCCTTCAGACGCCAACCGGCATCACCTTTGGCCCAACCTTTTGTCAGAAGAGGATTAATTGCCGAAATGAGCGCCATGATCAGTTACCTGATGCTGAGTAACCACACTCAGCCAACAGTTTGTCAATTTCTTCAGGCAGCATGAAGCTGCACATCCGCTTGTTGTTCAGCAGCATAACTGGTGCATCGCCACACGCACCGAGACATTCACCTTCTTTTAAGGTGAACTTGCCGTCTGCGGTAGTTTCATTGAAATCAATACCAAGCTTTTCTTTAAGGTAGTCGGCCGCATGAACGCCGCCCGAAAGCGCACACGGCAGATTGGTACACACCGTCAGCTTAACTTTGCCGACAGGAGCCAAATCGTACATATTATAAAAACTGGCAACCTCAAAGGCCGCCATGGGCGCCATGCCAAGATAGTTCGCAACAAACTGAATAGTTTCTTTAGCTAACCAGCCTTTTTCTTCCTGCGCGATTGCCAATGATGCCATCACAGCGGATTGCTTTTGATCGGCAGGGTATTTCGCCACTTCGCGATCAATTTTCTTCAGAGATTCCTGGCTAAGCATGTAATTCAGCGATCCTTGTTTGCAGAATCAATCGGCTATTAACGGTCGGTATCACCCAGCACAAGGTCAATTGTGCCAATAATTGCCGTGACGTCAGCAATCATGTGTCCAGTGGCCATTTCATTCATGGCGGCGAGATGCGCGAAACCGGGGGAGCGGAACTTTAAACGGTATGGCTTATTGGCGCCATCTGATACCGCCCAAACACCAAACTCACCTTTCGGGTGCTCAATCCCTGCATAAACCTCTCCTGCAGGCACATGCATTCCCTCAGTGAATAATTTGAAGTGATGGATCAACTCCTCCATGCTTGACTTCATTGATTCACGTGAAGGCGGTGCAACTTTATGATTTGGCGTGATTACCGGACCAGGATTCTTACGCAACCAGTCAATACACTGCCGAATGATACGATTTGATTGACGCATCTCTTCGATACGAACCAGATATCGGTCATAGCAATCGCCATTGACGCCAATCGGAATATCAAAGTCCATCTTTTCGTAAACTTCATACGGCTGCTTCTTGCGCACGTCCCACTCAATCCCTGAACCACGAAGCATCGGACCAGTAGCCCCAATCTGGAGGGCACGTTCAGGTGTCAACACACCCACACCGATCGTACGCTGCTTCCAAACCCGGTTATCCGTCAGCAGAGTTTCATAGTCATCGACGTACGCAGGAAAGCGCTCAGTAAAGTCTTCGAGAAAATCGAGCAATGAACCCTGACGTGCTTCATTAAGCACCTTGATGTCTGCGGCATTCTTGAATTTATTAGCCGTGTACTGCGGCATGCGATCAGGCAGATCACGGTAAACGCCACCAGGACGATAATAATTGCAGTGCAAACGTCCACCAGTCACCGCTTCAGATACATCCATGAGGTCTTCCCGCTCACGAAATGTATAAAGAACCATGGTCATTGCGCCCACATCCAATGCGTGCGTCCCGACGTTCAACAGGTGGTTACCGACACGCATGACTTCATCCATCATCACGCGTATGTACTGCGCCCGAATCGGCACTTCTACACCAAGCAAACGCTCAACTGCCAAGCAGTATGCGTGCTCATTACACATCATGGAAACGTAATCAAGACGATCCATGTAAGGAACGTTCTGAACCCACGTTCGAGTCTCAGCGAGCTTTTCTGTACCACGATGCAGCAAGCCGATATGGGGATCAGCACGAACAACAACCTCACCATCCAGCTCAAGCACAAGACGCAAGACACCGTGCGCAGCGGGATGCTGAGGACCAAAGTTGATGGTGTAATTTTTAATTTCAGCCACGACCAACAACCTTTCCGTAACCTTCTTCACGCACGATGCGCGGCGTTACCTCGCGAGGCTCGATGCTAACCGGCTGATAAACGACGCGCTTCTGCTCCGGGTCGTAGCGCATCTCCACATACCCAGAAACCGGAAAATCTTTTCGGAATGGATGTCCGACGAAACCGTAATCAGTCAGGATTCGCCGCAAATCATCGTGACCATCAAAATGAATGCCAAAAAGATCAAAGGCCTCTCGCTCATACCAGTCAGCAGAAGCCCACACCGAGGTTAACGAGGGCAAAACAGGAAATTCCTCATCATCAGGAAATACCCGAACACGAAGGCGACGGTTATGCTTAATGGACAACAAATGCGTCACAGCAGCATACCGCTTTCCCATCCAGCCACTGTAAGCAGAATAATCAATCCCACTTAGATCGAGCAACTGCTCAAACGAGAACTCCGGCAAATCGTGCAAGCCCTGCATCAAAGCAAAGTAGTCAGCCGCCAATACATCAAGCTTAACCTCGCCTTGATCGACAGCGGGAGCTACGACACGCCCAGCAAATACATCAACAAGCTGTTGGCAGAGCAATTCCAATTTGGCACTCATAATTTGTCAGCCATTAACGTGCGATCGTGTAGGTACGCTTAATCTTGTTCTGCAGCTGTATCAAACCATACAGAAGCGCCTCAGCAGTGGGAGGGCAGCCGGGAACATAAACATCGACCGGAACAATACGATCGCAACCACGCACAACCGAGTAAGAATAATGGTAATAGCCACCACCATTAGCACACGAACCCATCGAAATAACCCAACGGGGTTCCGGCATCTGATCGTAAACCTTGCGCAAGGCAGGTGCCATTTTATTTGTCAACGTACCCGCCACAATCATCACATCAGATTGCCTTGGGCTAGGGCGAAAAACAATACCAAAGCGATCAAGATCATATCTAGCACACCCAGCGTGAATCATCTCCATGGCGCAACAAGCTAGACCAAATGTCATGGGCCACATCGAACCCGTTCGCGTCCAATTGATTAATTTGTCGAGCGAGGTGGTTACGAAACCTTCCTGCATGATTCCTTCGATACCCACGACGCCTCCTCAATCCCAATCCAACGCGCCTTTAGCCCACGCGTAAACGTAGCCAACGACGAGAATACCGATGAAGACAAACATCTCGTAGAACCCGAATACCTTCACAGCACTAGTCGCAACAATTTCGTTAAAAATTGACGCCCACGGGAACAAGAATGCTATTTCAAGATCAAAAATGATGAAGATAATCGCTATCAAGTAGTAGCGAACATCAAACTTCATCCGCGCATCTTCAAATGGTTCAAAACCACACTCAAACGGAGACAGCTTCTCCGGATCTGGACGATGTGGAGCTATCAGCCTACCCAGAAGTATGGGCGCGCAACCAAAGCCTAGGCCAACCAGTATGAACAACAAAATCGGGAAGTAGTTTTCGAGCATTTTAGGTGGCCACGCCACAAGCTATTTTCATTCCCCCGATGGCCACAAAACAGCCATCGCCTCACACTTCAATACCGCAGCAGACTTTCATGTGCATTAACATTTTACTGGTGCCGACGGTGAGACTCGAACTCACACAGCTTACGCTACTACCCCCTCAAGATAGCGTGTCTACCAATTTCACCACGTCGGCTAATGCACTAACTACTGACTACCAAATCCTTGCTAAGTTCAAATTATATACAGCAATTAATCTCCAGCGCACGCATCAACAAAAACTCTCCACAACTTTTCGCGCTTACTGCGGAATGTCCTTCGCACGCGAGTCAGGCAGAGCTGGAGCAGCCGGGGCGTTCTGAACTGACTGAGCATCCATCACGCTCTTGGCGACCTGAGTTCGCGAAGTCCCTAGATAAGCCAAGGCCAAGCTAGTACAAAAGAATATTGCCGCAAATACTGCCGTGGTACGCGACAAAAAGTTTGCTGAACCTGACGCGCCAAACAGACTACCAGAAGCGCCACTACCAAACGCCGCCCCCATGTCAGCCCCTTTCCCATGCTGTAACAGCACCAGCCCAATGACCGCCAAGCCAACTAGTACATGCACGGACAACACTACTGAAAACAATACACTCATAACCACCTACTCCAATAAAAATCAAGCTGCTAACGCTATGGAAAGAAAATCTTCAGCAACCAATGAAGCACCACCAATCAATCCACCATCAATGTCGGGCTGATTCAATAATTCCGATGCATTGGAGGGCTTCATGCTACCGCCATACAAAATCTGTACTTTTTCAGCAATACGTACATCATATTTAGCGACACGATCACGAATCAGCGCATGCACCGCTTGAGCCTGTTCAGGCGTTGCGGTTAACCCCGTCCCAATCGCCCACACTGGCTCATACGCAATGACAGCTTCACCAAAGCAAGCAACGCCGCAGCGCTCAAGCACCGCATCCAATTGGCGAACCACCACTGCACCAGTAACGCCATCTTCACGCTCTTGCAATGTCTCGCCCACACACAAAATCGGTGTAAGCCCAGCAGAAGATGCGGTCAAAAATTTTTCTGCCACAATCGCATCGGTTTCACCATAAAGAGACCGACGCTCGCTATGACCGACAATCACATATTTACAATTGAAATCTCGCAGCATCGCAGCACTAACCTCACCGGTATAAGCACCCTTTGCATGCTCAGATACATTCTGTGCGCCAACACTCACTCGTGAATCCGAAAATGCAGCACAAGCCTGCGCCAAGTATGGGTGCGGTACGCAAACAGCTAACTCCACGCCAGCCTTGACCGGAAGACCTCGCATCAACGCCGTAATCAACGCCGCATTACTATCGAGAGAACCATTCATCTTCCAATTACCGGCGATCAGTTTTGTTCGCATTTCACTTTGGCCTATCTCATTTTTAGCTAGTCATTATATCTCTTGACCAGCACACACCAAATACGTTTTGCCATCAATCAGCGGCTAAAGCGGCCGGGGCCTAAAGGCGAACCTGCCTTTGACGATACGCCTCGTAAAAACACACCGCTGCCGCCGCGCCAACATTGAGCGACTCAACTCCCGGAGCCATGGGGATAACCACCCGCATAGTTAGCCGCTCAACAAGTTCAGGGGAGACCCCTCGCCCTTCACTACCTAACACCCAGATGACTGGCTCATGCAGCCGGGCAGAAAAAATATCCACAGAAGCACCAAGGACCGCGCCAACCAAAGGTAGTTTTTGCAAAGCTGCCCAGGCTATCAGCTCAACATCTTCGCTGATGGTCACTCGAAAATGTGCGCCCTGCCCCGCTCGAATGACTTTATTTGACCAAGCGCGCGCACAGCCTTTTCCCAATATCACATTCGAAATACCAACAGCCGCCGCAGTCCGCAGAATTGTGCCAAGATTCCCCGCGTCCTGAACACCATCAAGCACTGCGGCGTCCGTCGACAAACAACAGTGCTCAGTAGCAGACTCGGAAACTGAAACAACCGCAGCGATACCGACTGGCGACACAACGTCAGTTAAATCACTGAACAACGATGCGGAAATCGTCATGCGGGAAACTCCCGGCATACGACTAACCAATTCAGCTACCTCAGGATTACGCAACGCCCCCTCGGCCAGGACCAACTCAAGAATCGGATGCCTCGCTTCGATACATGCCTGAATGAGATGCACCCCATCGATCAGCGCTTGGCGAGTACGCTTTACTTGCCGCGACCGCTGCGTCAGGGTTTTAAGTCGCTTAAATTCGCCGTTAGCTGAGGACGTTATCAATTGGGGCGCAGACGTCATGACACCTACTATTGCTGATGAAGCCGTTCACACACACGACGAACAGGCGAAAAGCTCCTACGATGACACGGCGTTGCTCCATAGCGCTCAAGCTCCTGACGATGCACTATGGTATCGTAGCCTTTATGACGATCAAAAGAAAAACTTGGATAACACTGATGAAGCCTCAGCATCTCGGCATCACGCTCAGTTTTTGCCAAAATTGACGCTGCGGATATTTCCGGGATGCTCACATCACCGCGTACTATTGCACGTGCCGGAATATCCAATAAAGGCAATCGATTACCATCGATCAGCGCACTGGTCGCACCGGGATTTAGCGCTTCGACAGCGCGACGCATCGCCAACAATGTCGCCTGCAAAATATTCAGTTCGTCGACCTCATCGACCGTAGCAAAGGCAACGGACCACGCCAATGATATTGCGCGAATTTGTACGGCCAACTCTACTCGACGACGATGACTTAGTTTTTTTGAGTCAGCAAGGCCGTCAATTTTGCGCACGGGGTCCAAAATAACTGCGGCCGCGTACACGGGGCCAGCCAAAGGTCCTCGCCCTGCTTCATCAACCCCACAAACAAGTTCCATTACGCCAAATTCAGATAAGGAACAACGGCAGCGGCCGCCTTTTCGGCGGTATTTTGACGAAGCTGCTGATGTACGCTAGCAAATGCAGCCGAAGTCATTCTTTGCAGCCGGCGGTCAACGAGCAGATTATTCAGCGCTTGCGCCAAATTTTCCGGACTCGCGTCGTCCTGCAAAAACTCCGGCGCTACAAAGCGCTCGCTGAGGATGTTGGGCAAGCCAACCCATGGCAGATAGCCCATTTTGCGCATAATCCGCCACGACCACTTAGACATTTTGTAGGCAATCACGACAGGGCAACCAATCAGGGCTGCCTCCAGCGTTGCAGTACCGCTCGCCACCAGCGCAACATCACTTGCAGAAACCGCCTCTTGTGCGTGACCAAACATCAGTGTCATTGGCAATTCATCTGCATCCAACTTCCATCTAGCAACCTCAAATTGATATCGAGTTTCCCGGGACACCAGCGGTACCAAAAAACGAATATCTGGGTTGCGCTCATACAATAACTTAGCCGTTTGAATAAATGTCTCAGCCATGTAATGCAATTCTGACTGACGGCTACCGGGCAACAAGGCAATCACTGGCTTCCCTATTGGGATATCCAGTTGCTCACGTACCGACGCCTGAGATATATCGAACGGAATCACGTCAGCCAAAGGATGGCCAACATAGGTACATTTCACCGAGGTACCTTCGTACAACTTGGGCTCAAAAGGATACAAAGCAAGAATATGATTTACCGACTCCACAATCTTGTTGATCCGATTTTTTCGCCATGCCCATATCGATGGGCTGACAAAATGTATTGCAGGAATACCGCGTCGTTTTAAACGGCGCTCCAACCAAAGATTAAAGTCAGAGCCATCAACACCAATGAAAACGTCCGGCTTATCGTCACTCAATCGCCGCAGCAACTTCTTACGGATACCTGAAATTTCCCGATAATGCTTAAGCACCTCGGCGTAACCACGAACCGATAATTTTTCAGCTGGCCACCAAGCATCGAACCCATGGCGCTGCATTTTGGGGCCACCAATGCCAAAAAACTGAGCATCGGGAAATTGCACTTTAAGGGCAGCAATCAAATGCGCAGCCAACTGGTCGCTGGAGGCCTCACCCGCCACCATTGCTATACGAATCATAACGAAAAATTACGAATGAATTAGCGGATTATCCCGCGCCCCGCCGTGGCGAGAAAGTCTGTCAGAAGCTGTAATTCGGCACATTCTGTCAATTTTGACTCAATATCACTCCGCGCTTCCTCCAAGGTAGCGCCTGCCCGATAAAGGGTTTTATACGCACGACGAATCGCCGCGATCGCCTCGGCGGAGAAGCCCCTACGTTTCAGTCCTTCAGTATTGATGCTACGCGGCTGTGCCGGGTTTCCGAAAGCCATAACGTAAGGCGGCACATCTTGAACCAACGAGCTTCCCATTCCCGTCATGCTGTGTGCGCCTATTCGCACGAATTGGTGCGCAATCGTAAAGCCACCGAGTATTGCCCAATCGCCAACGGTTACATGGCCGGCCAATTGGGCGCTATTCGCAAATATTGTGTGGTCACCAACTTGGCAATCGTGCGCCAAATGTACATAAGCCATAATCCAATTGTTATCACCAAGCTTGGTTACACCTTTATCTTGAGCGGTTCCACAATTGAAAGTACAGAACTCTCGGATCGTATTGTTGTTTCCAATTTCAAGTCGCGTCGGCTCACCTGCATATTTTTTATCTTGCGGCACTTCGCCTAAGGAACAAAATTGGTAAATTTTGTTCCCGGTACCAATTCGCGTATGACCGGTGATCACTACATGGGGCCCAATGGAAGTGCCCGCACCAATTTCAACGTGCTCACCGATAATTGAATAGGGACCAACCGAAACATCAGGGGCCAGCTTGGCTGAGTTGTGAATGACCGCAGTAGGATGAATCATTATTACGCAGGCCTCATGGTGCACATGATCTCTGCTTCAGCAGCGAGTTGATCTCCAACCATCGCCTTACCACCAAACTTCCACAAGCCACGCTTGTTCGCCAGCACACACACTTCCAACCGCAACTGATCACCGGGTGAAACGGGGCGCTTAAATCTTGCACCATCGATTCCAACGAAGTAATAAACCGAGTCATCGTTGGGCTGCGAGCCCATCGACTTAAAGGACAAAATTGCGGCAGCCTGAGCCATTGCTTCAACAATAAGAACACCCGGCATAACAGGGTGATGTGGATAATGTCCGGGGAAAAAAGGTTCGTTTATGCTGACGTTTTTGAGCGCCGTGATTCGCTCACCAGGTACTACGTCAAGAACGCGATCAATCAACAAAATCGGATAACGGTGTGGCAGATACTTCAATATTTCATGAATATCCATTGAGCTTAATGCTGGTTTCGATTCAGTAGTCACGGTTTGATCCTCATTTTTCACGCGATTCAAATTCACTCATCCGCGACTCAAGATGCCGCAATTTATCTGCCATGGCATCGAGATGCCTGAGTCGAGAAAAGTTCTTCAACCACAGTCCATGCTCTTGAAATGGCGTAGTTCCAGTGTAGGTGCCCGACTCGGTAATGGACTTTCCAATTAGTGTCCCAGCGGAGATATTCACATTATCCGCTATCGTAAGATGGCCTAAAATAACTGCTGCACCGCCAACCGTGCAACGACGGCCAATCCTAGCGCTACCAGCGACGCCCACGCAGCCGGCAAGAGCTGAATGCTCGCCAATAACCACGTTGTGGCCAATTTGAATCTGGTTGTCTAATTTAACGCCATCACCAATGATGGTATCGGCAAGCGCCCCACGATCTATCGTTGTCCCGGCGCCGATTTCGACGTCATTGCCAATAGTTACTCGCCCAACCTGTGGAATTTTTACCCATTGACCATCTGGCTCACGAGCAAAACCAAAGCCATCAGCACCGATAACCACGCCCGGGTGTATCAAGCATCGAGCCCCTATAACGCAGTCGTTACCAATCGTGACATTAGCGATCAAACGAGAGAATGCGCCAATTCGGGCACCGGAAAATACGACCGAATTAGGGCCGATAATTGCGTGTTCAGCAATTTCGGCGCCTTGCGCAACGTAAGCATTAGGACCAATCCATGCACTCGCAGAGACTACCCCTTCAACAACAGCCGAAGGGTGTATACCTCTAGGCGTTTGCTCAACTGGATTAAGCCACTGTGCAACATATGCGTAGTACAGATAAGGCTGCGCAACCACAATGGCAGGAACAGGACAATCTTCGACCTGTGCTGCGAGAATCACCGCCGTCGCTCGCGTCGCTTTCAACTGCGAACGGTACTTTGGATTAGCAAGAAAGCTTAAATCACCTTCTTGCGCGAGTTCAAGTGGTGCAATACGCTGGATGACTAAAGACGGGTCACCTTTTAGTTCACCACCAAACCGCTCAACGATATCCCCCAAGCAAACTTTCATGCACACACTCCCACTCTCTGCTTGCGGATCTGTCAATATTGTTACTTTGCCTGATCGTTCAAGGCTTTGAGCACTTTGTCTGTAATGTCAATCCGTGGGCTGGCATAAACTACATCTTGGAAAATGATGTCGTACTTTTCTGCTTCAGCAATTTGTCGGATAACCTTATTAACACGATCAAAGATAGCCGCCATTTCTTCGTTTTGACGCTGGCTCAGATCTTCACGAAACTCTCGCTGACGACGCTGAAAATCGCGATTCAAATCATTAAATTCCCGCTCTTTAGCACGACGATCAGCATCAGCCAAGGTAACCGCATTCTTCTCCATGGTTTCCTGCATTGCTTTAAGGTCTTTAGCCATTTTCTGCAGATCCTGATCACGCTTCTCGAAGTCCTTCTCAATACGCTTCTTTGCCTTAGCCGCTTGCGGGGCTTCATTAACAATTTTCTGGCTGTTAACAAAGCCAATTTTTGATTCAGCGAAGGCCGCTGACACTCCCAAAACGGAGAGGATAAAAACAATTAAAAAGCGCGATAACTTCATTGACAGAACTCTCAAAGAACGTTTCAAATTCAGAATGTTGAACCCAACTGAAACTGGAAAGCCTGAGTTTTATCCTCAGACGTTGAGTTGAGCGGTTTAGCAAAAGAGAACTTCAACGGACCAACAGGCGAACTCCACGATAACGCTACCCCGGTTGAGTAACGCAAGTCTGACAAGCTCATTTTCGTG
>CAZFSH010000029.1:10491-15809 GCA_964521935.1 uncultured Propionivibrio sp. | reverse complement strand
TACCGTGGATGGTGGCGGTGCAAAAGTCAGCTCCCGTAGCACGGCGCCAGTTGTGAGCCGGCGCATGAACGCCAGCGCACCATTCATCGCAACAGCGCTGCAGCGCGATACCTCACGGCTGAATATTGACGTCGAGGTCATAACCAAAGCCATCGAGGCGCATACGCAATGGAAAACCAAACTCCGCCAGTGCATGAGCGATCACAGCAAATGCGCTGATCCAACGACCGTCGAAAAAGATAATCAGTGCGGATTAGGGCAATGGATTTATGGCGACGGCAAAAAAATCGCCCATGACAGCGCCTATGAACCACTGCGTAAAAATCATGCTGAATTTCACCGGTGCGCAGCCGCAGTCATCCGTGCGATCCAGGCCGACGACAAGCCCAAAGCGGAGGCTCTGATGAACTCGAGCTACGCAGATATCGCCAGCAAGGTTATCGGCGACTTAACGCGCATCAAAGGTCGCTGCAACTAAACACGGAGAGCGCTGCATCGCGCAGCCTGATATGGCATCAAACGACAACGCCGAAATTACCAACGCCGAATTTGCCCAGTTTCAACGGCTGATTTATGACATCGCCGGCATCAGCCTCGCCGACAGCAAAAAAGTGCTACTGATTGGCCGCTTGGGAAAACGCCTGCGCCTACACGGACACAGCAGTTATAGCGAGTATTACCGCTACGTCAAAGACCCGGCGAACCACGCCGAGCTGCAAACCATGGTGGATCTGCTGACCACCAACGAGACCTATTTTTTCCGTGAAGAAGCGCACTTTGACTTCCTCGCCAACACCATCCTCCCCCAGCACCCGGAAGGCCATTCGTTTGACGTCTGGAGTGCCGCCTCGTCGACCGGTGAGGAGATTTACACGATCAGCTTTGTGCTCGCCGATACCCTGGGGCTGGAAGCGCCGTGGACGGTCACCGGTACCGACATCTCGACGCAGGTCTTGTCGGTTGCCGAGCGTGGCCTGTACTGGCTCGACCGCACGCGTGGCTTGCCGCAAAGCTATCTGCGCAAATATTGCCTGAAAGGCGTGCGCAGCCAGGAGGGCAGCTTCATGATTGCCCCTGAAATCAAGCGTCACACGCGCTTTCAGCAGGTCAACCTAAATCAGACCTTGCCCAAGATGGGCAAGTTTCATGTGATTTTCCTGCGCAATGTAATGATCTATTTCGACAATGACACCAAGCGCCAGGTGGTGAACCGCCTAACCGACCACCTGCACCCCGGCGGTTACTTTATCGTCGGTCATTCCGAAAGCCTCAATGGCCTGACCGACCGCCTGCGCTCGGTCAAACCCACTATTTATCGGCTGAATTAAGCTATGGCTATCAAAGTTCTCATCGTCGACGATTCGGCGGTTGTGCGTCAGGTCAACCGTGAAACGCTGGAAAAAGAGCCGGACATGGAAGTGATCGGTGCCGTCGCCGACCCCTTGTTTGCGCTCGACCGCATGAAAACCAACTGGCCCGATGTGCTGGTGATCGACATTGAAATGCCGCGCATGGATGGCATCACCTTCTTGCGCAAGATCATGAGCGAGCGGCCAACGCCTACCGTCGTGTGCTCGTCGCTGGCCGAAGCCGGCGCCGCGGCCACAATGGAAGCCCTCGCCGCCGGCGCGCTCGCGATCATCACCAAGCCAAAAATGGGCGTCAAACAGTTTTTGCAGGATGCCGGCAATGATCTGGTCTCGGCGGTGCGTGCCGCCTCGCGCGCCAATATGCGCCGTGTGCAGGTGAGCACCCTGCACGCACCACCGCCCGAGCTCAAAGCCGGGTTGGCCGCCATGCACGCCGCGGCCGCAGCAGCGGGTAACCGCGCCCTGCTGGCCAACACTACCGACAAAATCATCGCTATCGGCACCTCCACGGGCGGCACGCAAGCACTGGAAGCCGTGCTGACCAAACTGCCCGCGACCAGCTTGGGCATAGTCATCGTCCAGCACATGCCGGAAAAGTTCACCGCCATGTTTGCCGACCGGCTCAACGGCCTGTGCGAAATGGAAGTGCGCGAAGCCAAAGATGGCGACCGCGTCATGCCCGGCCGGGCGCTCATCGCACCGGGTGGCCGGCACATGCAACTCAAGCGCAGCGGCGCGCAATATTTTGTTGAAGTGCGCGATGGCCCGGTAGTCAATCGGCACAAACCCTCGGTAGATGTGCTGTTTCGCTCCGTCGCACAGGTGGCCGGGCGCAATGCGCTGGGCATCATCATGACCGGCATGGGCGACGATGGCGCGCGTGGCATGAAAGAGATGCACGATGCCGGAGCACAAACTGTCGCAGAAGATGAATCCACGTGTATCGTGTTCGGTATGCCCGCCGAGGCGATCAAACTCGGCGGCGTGGACCGCATCAGACCGCTGGATCAAATTCCAGCCGAAATCATCCGTTATGGAGCCTCGGCCTAAGCGCTATGGACAGTATGGACAGGAAAGCGATTTTTACCCAGCTGGCGGCAGACACCCAAAAGGGCGAGCTGGTTTTCCCGACCAGCGCGCGCGTCGCGATGCAGGTGCAGCAACTGGTGAGCGACCCGGAGTGCTCGCTGGACAAGGCGGTAAAGCTGATTCAGGCCGAACCCCTGCTCTCCGCACGCATCGTGGCGACGGCCAACTCGGTAGCCTACAACCGCTCGGGCCGCGAGATTGCCGACATCAAATCGGCCGTCACGCGCATTGGTTTTCGCACGGTGCGCTCACTGGCCACCGCCCTCATCACGCGCCAGATGGCCGGCAAGCCGAAAACACCCGAGGAACAACACGCCGCCGCCGCGCTCTGGGAACACACGGCGCATGTGGCCGCGCTGGCGCACGTCATTGCCCGCCACGTCACCAAACTCGACCCGGAAACCGCGCTTTTTGCCGGCATCGTGCATGAAGTCGGCGGCTTTTACTTGCTCTCGCGCCTGACCGAGTTCCCCGGCTTGCTCGATGACGACAGCACCGACTGGTGCGAATACGGCGAAGCCCAGGTGGGCGGTGCGCTGCTCAAGGTGCTCGGCGTGCCCGAAACCGTGAGCACCGCCATCACGGGGTTTTGGGACGGCTATCTCGCCCTGCCCCCGACCTCGCTGGTTGATACGCTGCTGCTCGCCGAATGCCTCGCCCCCGTTCCGTCACCCTTACGCAGCCCGGGGACCGGACCCGCGGCGACAGATGTCGGCATGGCCGCGCAAATTGAAATTGCGCTGGACAAAGAAACCCTGACCGGCATCCTCGCCGAGTCACGCGAGGAAGTCGAGTCACTGACCGCCGCACTGCGCTTTTAACGCGGGCGGTAAATTCCGTCGCTTAAAAGTCAGCCGCTGTGGGACGGCGGGTGTACGAACCCGGCTTCCCTTAAGCTAGCGAATTTGCGAGTGTTGATGCACGTCAATATGTCCAGCTAAAGGCTGGACATATAATCGACGCATGGAAACCCTCGCCTAATGATTTCAATCGGCGCCGTTGCGCGGCAAACCGGGCTGGACATCAGCACCTTGCGCAAATGGGAAAGTCGCTACGGCTTTCCGATGCCCTTGCGGCGCGATTCAGGCCAGCGCGTTTACCGGGATGAAGATGTCGCCGCCTTGCAGACGATATTGCGCCGACTGGCCACGGGCGAGCGTGTCAGCAAGGTGATTGCCGAGCTACATCTGACGCAGTCAGCCGTGGCACCGAGGTCACAACTTAAACCGCTACCCGCCGTGGCGCGCAGCACGCCGAAACCGGCCATAGCAGCTGCCCTCGCCGCTATTCACGCCGGAAAACTTCCCGCCTTGTTGACTCAGTTAAGCAACGAGCGCTACACACCGGCTGGGCGCTCTCTGCGCGACTACATCGAAAACTTCGCCGCCCCCTTGAGCATTGCCGTGGGTGAAGCCTGGGCCTCCGGGCAGTTACCCATCCATGCCGAACACCTGTTTTCGGCGACGATGGAAACGCTGCTGATCACCGAAATCAGCCGCTTCCCGCTGACCACAGCACCGGTCGTTTTGCTGGTCACCGCGGCAGGCGAAAAGCATACGTTAGGCTTGGCCATGACCCATGCCGTGCTCGCTGAAGCGGGCGTTCCCTGCTTGCGGCTGTGCAGCGATCTGCCGGTGGCCGAGGTCGTCGCGGTCTGCCGCACGCATCAGTTTGCCGCCGTCGGCGTCTCCGCCAGTGCCCATTACGCCCCACGCATTCTGGCCGTTCAACTCGCTGAACTTCGCCGTCAGCTACCCGCAGACGTCGAGCTGTGGCTGGGCGGCGGCGGCATAAACCGGCTCAGCACGCTGCCCGCCGACAGCAAAACATTCCCGTCGTTTGCGGCCTTGCTGGAATCAGCCAGGCCACTCTGCGTCGCTCCAGCACACCCAGATCAAAGACCAACCTGATGCCAAAAAAATCTCTCAACAAGCTTGGTGTGCCTGTAGCGGATAGCGCCGAGCATCAGTCTGCCGATAAAAACAAGGCCAACGAAAACAAGGCTGACCACCCAACCACGGAACAATTTTCTGGCTACGTTGTTTGCCTGGGTGCCTCAGCCGGCGGTCTGGATGCGCTGGAAAAATTCTTCAAACATTGCCCCACTGACACCGGCGCGGCCTTTGTGGTGATTCAGCATCTGTCGCCGGATCACAAGAGCATGATGAACAATCTGCTCGCTCGTCACACCCAGATGCCAGTCATCATGGTGGAAGACGAAATGTCGATCGAAGCCAACAAGCTGTATCTGATTCCACCGGGATCTGTGATGCATGTGTCGACCGGCGTGCTGCACCTAACACCCAAAAACCCGCGCGGGCTCACCTTACCCATCGACATTTTCTTCAATTCGCTGGCCAACGTTTACGGCAAACGCGCGATCGGGATCATTCTCTCTGGCACCGGCACTGACGGCACCCGTGGATCGGTCGCCATCAATGCCGCCGGTGGCTTCCTGATGGCGCAGCAACCCGATATGGCCAGTTTCGATGGCATGCCGCGCAGCGTCATCGGCACGGGTCTGGTGGATGCCGTGTTACCGGCCGAAGAGTTGCCAACGCGGCTGATGGCGCACATCCGCAATATCCCCTACACCGAAATTGAAGCGCAGGTTCGCGTCATCCCCTACGCCAAGATGACCACGGAGGAAGTCTTTGCCTCGATCATGCAGATCCTGCATCAGGTCGGCGGCATTGATTTTTCCGATTACAAACCGGCAACCGTCATCCGCCGCATTGAGCGACGTCAGCAGGTGCGTCACTGCCCGGAGCTGTATCAGTACCTCGACCTGCTGGAAAACGACCGCAATGAAATCATCACGCTGCGCCGCGAGTTGCTGATCTCGGTGACCAGTTTTTT
>CAZFSH010000029.1:8868-10391 GCA_964521935.1 uncultured Propionivibrio sp. | reverse complement strand
CCCGAATCGGCCGCGGCCGAATTGTCCGCCGAACGCCTGGAGCGCTTTTTTGTGCGCAAGGGCGACAACTTCATGATCAAGAACGAACTGCGCCAGAACATCGTATTCGCGCGGCACAACCTCTTGTCTGACCCGCCGTTCACCAAAATGGATCTGGTGACCTGTCGCAATACGCTGATCTATTTCAAATCTCATGCGCAGGATCGGGCGCTGCGCGCACTGCAATACGCGATCAACGAGGGCGGCGCGCTGCTGCTCGGTTCCAGCGAATCGCTGGCCACGCAAACCGAAGGCTTGCAAGTCATCAGCGCCAAGCACAAGTTGTTTCGCCGCAAGGGCCTCATGGCGCCGCCCTTCCTTGACCGCAAGGTGGGCGTACTGACACCCAATCTATCGACTGCCAAGCTTGCCGCGCGTTCCCCTAGCCGACGTATTGCCAGCAACACCGGCGCATCGGATGCCGGACTCGCGGCGCTCATGAGTAAATTTGCCCCGCCCACCGTCCTGGTGAACGAAAACCACGAGGCCATTCACCTCTATGGCGATGTATCGAATTTCTTTCGTGCCAAGGAAGGCATGGCCAGCCTGCAACTGAGTCGATTACTTCCGGATGCCTTGACGCCGGTGGCTTCCGCCCTGCTCTACAAGGCGGCACGCGATCGTTGCTCGCTGATTTCGGACCTCGTCGACGTCGCCATGCCAAACGGTGACAAGCAAACCCTACGCATTTCTGCCCATCCGGTCGGCACTGAAAATGATGAACGGCTCACCCTGCTCTGCTTTGAGCCGGTGGGTGTTGACGCGCAGCACAGCGGCCCGGCGCCGATCCATATCGATTCGGTGACGGTTGAACGCACCGCGATTCTCGAACGCGAGCTCGCCGCGACCCGCGAAAGCTTGCAGGCCACGATTGAAGAACTGGAAACCTCGAATGAGGAACTGCAAGCCACTAACGAAGAATTGATGGCCTCGAACGAAGAACTGCAAAGCTCGAACGAAGAGCTGCAATCGGTGAACGAGGAAATGAGCACGGTCAACGCCGAGTTTCAGGAAAAGATGTTGCTGCTCAACCGCGTTAATGCAGACCTGGACAGCATGGCCAAAGCGGCTGGTGTCGCCACCATTTTTGTCGATGCCGATTTTGGCATCACCCGTTTCAGCCCGGATGCCACGCAGATTTTCAAGCTGCGCGAGTCCGACATAGGCCGGCGTATTGACGATTTCTCGCATGTGCTGAACTACCCGGAATTCATGGGTGACCTTGATGTCACGCTCAACATGCAGCGCACCACCGAACGCGAAGTCGTGTCCTTGGATCGCAAAAAAACCTATCTGGTGCGCATGCTGCCCTACCTGGTGCCTTCCTCCAGCGATCGCGGCGCGGTAGCGACTTTTGTTGACGTTACGGCCGTGCACGATTTCAACCGCCTGCAGTCCATCATGGACGCACTGCCGGAACACATTGCGGTCGTCGACCCGACCGGTGTCATCGTCATGATCAACGCCGCCTGGAAGCGCTTTGC
>CAZFSH010000029.1:2066-8768 GCA_964521935.1 uncultured Propionivibrio sp. | reverse complement strand
ACGCTGAACTCGGAACGTCTGGTAGAAGAGCTGCGCATCTACCAAACCGAACTGGAAATGCAAAATCAGGAGCTGGTCAACGCGCAGAGCGTCACCGCAACGACACTCACCCGATACCGCAACCTGTTCGAGCAATTGCCCTTACCCGGCGTAGTTATCGACGACCGGGGCTTCATTGTCGAGGCGAATCAGCAGGCACGCATTCTGTTCAACTTCACCTCCATGGCGTCCTTATTACACCGCTCAGCCTTCCAGCTATTTGCCAGCCAAAGCCGTGAAGCGCTTTATGGGGTGTTGAACAACCGAGATAAACGCAAGGCGCAGGTTGCGCCCTTGCTCAATCTGGCCAGTAAGGATGACGCAGCGATCACGGTCGATGTGCACGTCATTCATCTGGAAAGCGAAAACGCTGGCGAGGAACGCACCTTGCTGATACTGGTGGATAAATCTGCGGATATTGCCCTGAGCCAGCATGATCAAAAACTAAAGAAAATTGTCGCGCAAGTTCCCGGCATGGTGTTTCAGTACCAACGCTGGCCAGATGGCCGCCACTGTTTTCCCTATGCCAGTGAAGGGATTTTCAGCATTTACGGTATCCGCCACGCAGACGTCATCAGTGATGCAACGCCTGTTTACAACACCGTGCACCCCGACGACCGGCTTGCATTGACCCGATCTGTCGATGAATCCATGGCGCGTTGTGATGACTGGCGGCAGGAATATCGCGTCAATCATCCTGACGGCCGAACCATCTGGGTGGAAGGCGAAGCAACGCCCGAACCACAGAACGACGGCAGCATCCTCTGGTACGGTTATATCCGTGATGTGACCACCCACCACGACATTTCGGAAACGCTGCGCCTGCGCGAAGAAAGCCTCAATGAGGCACAACGCATTGCCCATCTCGGCAACTGGGTGCTGAATCTACAAAGCCAGCACATGATCTGGTCAGATGAGATTTATCGCATCTTTGAAGTAGACCCGCGAGAAGTTGAGCCCTCTTTTGGCATTTATATCAATCTGGTTCATCCCGAAGACCGCGACCAGGTGGTGGCCACCTACCAGCAATCGCTAAGCGAGCACACATCCTGTCAGCTCACTCACCACTTGCAGATGCCCGATGGCCGGATCAAACATGTGCAGGAGCAATGCGAATCGACGTACGACGACCAAGGTAAGCCAATCCGCTCCATTGGCACGGTGCAGGACATTACCGAGCGCGTACTGGTCGAAGCCGAGCTAGGCGAATACCGCGAGCATCTCGAAAATCTGGTTGCTGAGCGCACTCAAGCCCTCTCCATCGCCAAAGAAGCGGCAGAGACGGCGAACCGTGCCAAGAGCACCTTCCTGGCCAACATGAGTCATGAATTACGCACGCCGATGACGGCCATCATCGGCATGACCAATCTGGCCCAACGCAAAATCACCGACCCCGGAGTGCTCGATAAACTCAGAAAAGTCGATAAAGCCTCGCATCACCTGCTCGCGGTGATCAACGACATTCTCGATCTGTCGAAAATTGAAGCCGAACGACTGACCCTTGAATCGGTAGACTTTACGGTCGGTGAAGTCATTGAAGACTTGGTCAGCCTGGTGAGCCAGCAAGCTGCAGACAAAAACCTCAAACTGCTCGTCGAATCCACCGACGAACTCAATGCCCTAAAAGTGCATGGCGACCCCATGCGCTTGGGCCAGATCCTGCTCAATCTCGTGGGCAATGCGATCAAATTTACGGCCAACGGCCATGTGCGCGTACGCGTCGCCCACACGCTGGAAACCGTCGACACCGTGAGCTTGCGTGTTGAGGTGCATGACACCGGTATCGGCATTTCTGACGAAGACCAGAAACGCCTGTTCTCGGCCTTCGAGCAAGCCGACAGCTCAATGACCCGGAAATATGGCGGTACCGGCCTTGGTTTGGCGATCAGCCGTCGTCTAGTGAAACTGATGGGCGGTGATATCGGCGTCGCTAGCGAACCGGGCGCGGGGAGCACATTCTGGTTTACGGTGCGGCTGAAGAATGCCCAATACGCCAGCCACAACACGACGTTCTCCCATCAAAGCAATGCGGCTCAGCGACTCAAAACCGAGTTTGCTGGTGCCGCGCTGTTGCTGGTGGAAGATGAACCGTTTAATCGCGAGATTTCCACCCAATTACTTAGCGATCTTGGACTCACTGTTGATTGCGCGGAAAACGGTGCCATCGCCGTCGCCATGGTCCAGAAAAAACCCTACGACCTCATCGTGATGGACGTGCAAATGCCGGTCATGAATGGCATTGATGCCACCCGTGCGATACGCGCCATGCCGACCATGGCCACTATCCCGATTCTGGCCTTGACGGCAAATGCCTTTAACGAAGATCGGGAGGTGTGCCTCAGCGCCGGCATGAACGATCACATTGGCAAACCCGTTGACGCCCATACGCTGGCCCAAACCGTGCTCCGGTGGCTTACCAACAGCCGGCGCGACAAAAACGCATGAGGCGCCGGCCTCAGCAGCGGGGGGACGCCGTTAGCAGCTTCCTCAGCGAACGAAGGATCCCTCGGGCAAGGAAATAATGAACTTGAATGGCGTAAAGCCAAACTCTTCGGCTGACTGATGCAGCGCGATGCGAATCGACGCGCCCTGCTCGCCCATGAACGCACGCACGGCATCCATGCCGACGCCACGACCGGAAACCTGAGTTAATTGCTCGGCGGTTGACAGACCTGAATCAAAAATCAATTCAGCGACATCTTGGGCGGAGGGTTTGCCCTCGCTGAAGCGACCAGCCGCAAGGCCCTTTTCATAAAGCTTATGCAGGGCCAAGCCACGACCATCATCGCTGATTTCAAGGTCTAGCTGATGTTCATGCTGGCGACAGGCGAACTGGATACATCCCTGCGCTGCCTTGCCCGCTGCGACACGTGATTCAGGACTTTCAATACCGTGATCCATCGAATTGCGCACAATGTGCATCAATGAACTCTTCAGCGCCTCAGCAAAGCTGGTGTTGAAGGCAAGATCGCCGTCGACAATGGACACATCGGGTGTCGGCTTTTGCAACTCTTTCGCCAGCGATGAGAGCGAATCTACGGCACCCGAGACAAGCCGCTCCAAGGGCACATGCCCCAAATGATTGATCGCTCTCGACAGTTTATGCAGGGGCTCAACCAAAGCTTCTACTTGACTTGCCACGGGAAGATCAGCCGTATTCTTTTCAGCCACATTTTTTGCGGCCTCGCTCACCCACTGCTTGAGCTGAGCAATTTCTTCATGGCTGACGAACGATCCACGCGTGGTCAGCAAGTCAGAAGCTCGTCCTTTGCGCCCCAGTTTGTCTTCATTGATGGTCACATAGCGCTTGATCGCGTCATCCACCAGGGTCAGCTCGTCAAGCATACGGAGGCGGTCCCATACAGCATCGGGCTCCTTGCGTAGACGGTCGTATTCCATTTCTGCAGCATGAGCGGCATCGGTGATAAAGGAAAACTCGTAGGTACGGGCATTGCCTTTTATCGTGTGCATATTGCGGAACAAGGCAGCGACCACCTCAGGCGTGCCTTGTTGATTCTCCTCAATCAAACGCCGATTCTCGGCGGTAAATTTATGGGCCGAGGCGATGAAGTCGTTGAATTTGCCGATGGAAATGCGAATGATCTGGGCGATCAAATCGAGCTCTTCTTTCTGGTGCGCTGATTCAAGCTCCAACTCGCGCAGATGGGTCACGTCCTGAACAATGAGCAACACCTTATCGACACAGTCTTGCTCATTAACAATCGGGCTCCAGTCCATTTGTATGACCTTGGTATTCCCGGCCTTGTCGCAAATCTGCATTTCACGCGCGAGCAGGTGGCCATTGAAGTCGAACATCATGGCGTCTTCACCGACAATGGCTCCGAGCGCTACGGATAGCTGATCTTTGCTATCAATCCCTAATGAAGACGCCGCCAGCAAGGCCGATTCAACGGGCTGATTGGCCAGCTCATCGGTGTCAAAAATCGTCCGCATGTAGTCCGAATATTCGGGGTGAATGCGATTGCCGGGCACGACCGTACAAACACCCAATTTCATGTTGTGCAACATGGCGTGAATGTCGTTGGTTTTTTGCGTCAGCTCAGCCGTGCGCTCGGCAACCCGGTGTTCCAAGGTGGCATTCTGCTCAGCCACTAAAGCCATCATGCGGACGTTGTTGCGAATAAAAAAGACCAGCACCCCCATGAACAGCAAGTTCATGACGCCAACGGCAATACCCATATACATGCCGGTTTTGGCGGCGGACTGGGAGTCCAACAGCGTGGCTGCAAAATTGTCGTAGCTGGACTGGCGGAAACCAGACAGCGCCGTACGCAAATCGTTTAGGGCCCCATTCATTTTCCCCATATTGGCTGCGGGATCACCTCCGGCGTTTTCGATAAAGCCGGTTGAGGTAGTCGCCGCCAATGCGTGGTACTCGGCAAAGGCCGTACGCAAATGCTGAATGTCATCCTGTCGGGCAACATAGCGCTCGGCCATTTCCGCAAACGCCTGATCCGCCTCGGAGGCTAACCCCGCTGCGGTTTCCAACTCTTCTTTCTCGCCCGTCATAACGGCTTGCGTCATGCGTTCAACAATTTTGTCGAGACGAACCACGTTCGCATCGACTCGCTCAAGCACCGGAAAATACAAATTTTTAATATCCGATAACCGGTCGTTATTGCGTACCGAGGTGGTGACGCTGAACACCATAAAAATCAGAAAAAAAACAATGGCGACCCCGACCATCAGAATGATTTTGCGCATGGGATCAGCGCCAGCATCGTTTTTTGGTGATTCGGTATGCATGAGGTGCGCAGTCGTTACCATGGTGTCATTCCAAGATCAAACATAGTGAGCGGTGTAACAAGCCGTGTTGTTTACACCCGAAAATTTTGCGACAGGGCATGCAAATCAGACGCGAGGTGCGCAACGCGGCGACTAATGTCACCGGCACGCTCAGACTGCTCGGCGACATCGCGCGACAACTGCCCAAGCTGCTCGGTGCTGCCGCTCATCTCGGCGGCGGCACGACGCTGATCAACGGTGTGGGCAGCGATTTCGGTGTTGATCCGCGCCATGGTTTGCACCTGCGATAGCATGGCTTCGAGCGTACGGTCAGTTTCTTGCACGCTGCCCACGACTGCCTGCGTCCGCTCCTGACTCTGATCAATCACGCCCACAATCATCTGTGTGTTGGCAATAAGCGTTTGCAGCGTGTTGCTGATTTCCACCGTGGCATGGGTAGTTTGTTCCGCCAACTTGCGTACTTCGTCGGCCACCACGGCAAACCCACGACCTTGCTCGCCAGCGCGAGCGGCTTCGATTGCAGCATTCAGCGCCAGCAAGTTGGTTTGTTCAGCGATGCCCTTGATCGCGGCAACCACCGAACTGACGCTATGGCTGCTCGCTTCAATTTCGCGGCTAGCCGTGACGGCTGTATTGATTTGTTGGGCCAGTAATTGAATGCGCGCTATCGTGCTTTGAATGGCGGCTTTACCTTGCGTTGCCATCGACTCGGCATCCCCGGCGGCGGAGGATGCGAGGCTGGCATTGTCAGCGACCTTCGCCGTCTGCCCGGTGATCAGCATCACCCGATCGGTCACGGTGGTGATTTGGTCACGTTCGCGCAATACCAATTGGCGCGTTTCGCCTTCGACTGACGAAAGCTCTATCGTCAGTTGTTCGAGCCGGCTCACTTCACCAATCAGCTTTTCAATAATCGTTTGCAGCTTCCCAACAAACGTGTTGAACCAACCGACCAAGGCACCGAGTTCGTCGTTTGACTTTTTCTCGATACGACTGCTCAAATTGCCACCACCTTCAGCGATTTCCTTCAAGGACGCAACAACGCTATCCATCGAGTGCTTGATGCCCGTGGCAACACCAAAAGCCAGTAGCAGCGCCAAGCCAATCGCGAGCAAACCACTCACCGATCCCAGCAAAATCGCGCGTGCCGTAGTGTCCAGCGTCGCATCCAGCTCGGCAGTGAACATCTCTTGTGATTGTTTTTTATACAGCGCCAAGCCTGCGCTGACCGACTTAAGCCGCCCACGCATCGCGGCAATGTCGGACTGCATTGCCGACAAGTCAGCCGTACCCGATGCCATGGCCAAGGAAATTGTCTTGGCAACAGTGAAATAGGCGGTGAAGTCAGCCTGCATCGACGCCACCATCGCGTCGTCATTGGGCGACAGTTCAGCCACTTTATGAAGATTGTCGGTCAAACGCTTCGCCAACTCGTCGGTGGAATCAATGATGTCTTTTTCCCCGGCACTGGCTCCGGCGTCTAGGGTCTCGATGACCTTATCGAGAAGCACCACATTGTTCGCGGCAAGCTCCATGACCGCAAACTGGACTTCCTTCAAATGCGTGATGCGCGCCGAGTTATTCAGGCTGACACGGTAGGTGAAGGCCAGATAAGCCAGAATGAACATACCCAATATGAACGGGGCAATCAAAATTTTGGTACGAAGCGACAGATTACGAAAAGCGTTCATCATTCAAACCCAGGTATTCGGTCACTTATCGCCATGACAATCGCAGCGCGGGTGGTGACAGAAAACAAAATGCAAAAATCCCGCCGAAGCAGGATTTTTGCGAATACATCAGTACATCTTCAGCACGTCCCGAAACACATCAGGGGGTAAAAACCACCTTGAGTGATCCATCGACAGCCGATTTCTCAACATAACCAATCATGTT
>CAZFSH010000029.1:0-1966 GCA_964521935.1 uncultured Propionivibrio sp. | reverse complement strand
AAACCACCTTGAGTGATCCATCGACAGCCGATTTCTCAACATAACCAATCATGTTGGGGTTGTCGGCAACCAACTTCTTGACATCGGTAGATCCCGGCACCTCCTTGGGGGGGGTACCCTTACCGGAAAACACCTGCTTCGACCAAAAAGCCTTGAGTTGCGCGCCGGTCTTGCCTGTTACCTTGGCATGAAAATCTTCACGCGCTGCCGCGCCTTCAACCTGCTCCAGCGGAACGGCCAACTTGCCGTCAGGAAATGCCGAAGACTTGCCCAAAAATAGGTCAGAAACCTGCTGCTTGTTCAACTCGCCGATACCCGCTTTGGCCGCGGTAACCACGACAACTTCAGCATAAGCAGTTGAGGCCGCAGCGACCAGTGCCGCGCACAGTAGAGAGCGTTTCATTGCATGCATAGCGTTCTCCTTAGAAAACAAAATCAAGTGAAAGGCTGAGAACGTTCAGCGTGCGATCTTTTGACTTGAACGCAGCGGTGGCGTTCTGGGTCATTCCCTTACCAGAACCACCGGCAGAAAGCTTGTCGGTCATGACATGATCAAACTGCGCTTTGAGCGCAATGTTCTTCATCAGGTCGTAACGAGTGCCGATCGTGAAGGTGCTCTGATCCAAGGGGTTGTTTTGATACATTCCGGTAACAATTGCATTTACATCTGAATTTACACTTCCGGAAAATGAATCCGGATTATCAGAACGATATGTTGAATAGGTCACATAAGGAGTCCATTGGCCAATATGCTTACCAGCGGTCACGTACCATGTTTTTGCATCGTTGATAAACATGGCTGTAGCGCGCTTGCCAAACTCACCGCTGGCAAAGTAGTCACCATTGTCGTACCCGATACCAATCGACGTAAAACTGGCATTTTTATAAGTTGGAGCGAGCGCAGCTGCCTGAGCACACGCCACGTCATCACCAAATCCGCAATATGCGTCCAAGCCACCAAATGGGGCGTTTAATCCATCGGACTTCACGGAGACTTTGGTGCTGATATGCCCAAAGCGATAGGTAAAGTCACCCGTCGATGCCGTGACATTGATACCCACAATTTTGCGAATTTTCATTTCCGCACGGTCTGGCATCTCCAGATTCGAGCTACCGGCATACGGTTGAATCAAAATGGACGTTTCGCCAATATTGGTGCGCCAAAGCATATCGATACCTTCGATATGGCTAACCGGGGCCGAATCGTAAAACTCCATCGGCGGACGCACCCACGGATTGGCGTAGTTCACATCCAGAAAGTCTGACAGCATGTAAATGGCTGGGCGAATGCGACCGACGCGAATGTCGAGATCGGGGGTGGCGGAATACTTCACAAAGCCCCACTCCACTTGCGGTGCATAGCTGTTCTCAACGGACTGTTTGGACAGCAGTTGCACGGTAGCGGAAAAATTGGAAGCAAACTTCCAGTCCGCCTGCACGCCTAATTTGCTATCGACGCCAAACGCGTTGTTACGCGTGCGCCCTGCGCCATTGGGTTGAAACGTATCGTTGGCAACAAAATCGGCCTCGTCAGAACCGTTATGCACGACACCGAGCGTGCCAAAACCCTTGAGGGTAAAGGTGGAATCTTGGCTAAACGCCACTGACGGCACAGAAAAAGCCGCCGCGACAGCTAGTGCTAAATGTAATCGCTTCATTGAAGTAGCCCTGGAAGAAAAAAACAAAAAGTGAAATTCAATTGTAGGTTAATAATCGAATGCTTATTTGCGATAGATCAAAGGACAGTGATCTCGCTTGCGTGGCGCACGCGCGACATGGCTAGACGCTATCTTGAGCATCCTAGCAATGCGACCCAACAGGAGTCTTACAACACAGGCCGGGCGGGATTACCACTCCCGCATCTTCTCCAGCGCCTGCTCTACCCGCTCGACGGCGATCACTTCCATACCGGCGATAGCGCCCTTCGGTGCGTTGGCTTTGGGCACGATGGCGTGCGTGAAGCCAA
>CAZFSH010000028.1:0-15823 GCA_964521935.1 uncultured Propionivibrio sp. | reverse complement strand
GAGAAATGGATGGACGAGCAGGTCGGGCTACGGGCACTGAGTACCGTGCTTGAGCGCGAGTCGGTGCAGTGGTCACGCCTCTTGCCTGGCCTGCCGCGTCTGGTGCATGAAGCCTTGAAGAATGGCGCCGTCCCACAGCGGCTGAGTTTTGATGCCGAACGCCTGATCGCCGAGCAACGTAAAACGCAGCGTTTACTCTGGTTGGCCATACTGCTCGGTGGCGTGGCACTAAGCCTGCGCTTTTTGCCATGACTGGATACGACAAAATGTCTCTCACGCTGCGTTGCGCGCTGTCGTTTTTTACTCTGTTTTGTTGTGGGCAGATCTTTGCTGCAAGCTCCACCTCAACAGCCCCCGCAAGCTCAGCACCGATCCTGATTGGCTTGGATGGCGAGTTTGGTCATGCCAGCAGCACCTCCGCCGAGGCGATCAAGCAGGGCATTTTGATTGCCGCGAAAGAAATCAACGAGCGCGGTGGCTTGCTTGGCGGCCGGCCGCTGCAGCTGGTTGAAAAAGCCAATCATGCGGTCCCGGCACGCAGCATCGCCAATCTGAAGGAATTCGCGGCGAACGAGTCCTTGGTGGCCGTTTTTTGTGGACGCTTCAGTCCGACGGTTCTTGAAGCCTTGCCGGTGATTCATCAACTCGAGTTGCCGCTGCTCGACCCCTGGGCCGCCGCTGATGCCATCATCGACAATAAGCAGCCGGTGAACTATGCCTTTCGCTTGTCACTGCGCGACAGCTGGGCGGCACCTGCGATGCTCAAGCATCTGGCACAGAAAAGAGTCCAGCGTGTCGGCTTGCTCATGCTCAATACCAGTTGGGGGCGCAGCACCGAACAGGCCGCCAAAGACTATGTGGCTAAAAATCCCGGCCAAACTGTGGTGGATACCCAGTGGATCAACTGGGACGACAAAGAAGACTCGATGCTGTCGAAATACCAGTTGCTGCGTTCGCGCGGCGCACAAGGGGTATTGCTCACCGCCAATGCCGAGGAAGCCTCGGTACTCGCCAAAGCCATGCTGTCGTTGCCGGCGGAGCAACGGGTGCCGGTCACCAGCCACTGGGGCGTGACCGGCGGTGATTTGCCCAAACTGGTCGGCCCGAGTTTTTTTGATCTCGATTTTTCGGTGGTGCAGACCTACTCGTTCATTCGCGCCAATTCACCGCTTGCCCGGCGCGTGGTGGCCACGCACAACCAGCTGTTTGGTACGACCTCGGAACGCGACATTTTGTCAGCGGTGGGCGTTGCGCATGCCTACGACTTGACCCATCTGCTGGCCTTGGCGATTACGAAAGCGGGCAACATCGACCGCCATGCCGTGCGTGATGCCTTGGAGCATCTGGGCAGCTATGATGGGCTGGTCCGTCAGTACAAGGCACCGTTCACGACAACGCGGCATGAGGCGCTGGATCCTTCGGTCGTCTTCATGGCGCGTTATTCCCGGAGCGACGGCGCCTTGGAGCGTTCGCCGGGTTCGGTCACAAAATAGGCCGACGGTATGCGTTTGTGCTAAGTCTTTTTCGCCAGTGGTTAAGCCGCAGCATCAGTCATCGACTGGTTTTTTACAGCACCGCTACCGCCACCGTATTGACCGCGCTGCTCGGTGCGGCGGCTATCCCCATCATTGCGACACAAGCTATCCGTAACTTCGACGACGAGGTGAGCAACTCGGTCTCGCGCATTACCGATCGGATAGAGTTGCGTATTGAAAGCACGCTTCAGAACCTCCAGCAGCTGGCGAAGAACAGTTTTGTGGTCAATGCCTTTGTGGACTCCACTGGACGCGAGATCTACTTGCAACCGACCCTGCGTGATTTTGTGCTGCCTTTTGGCATTGAAAGTCAGGTGGTGCTGTTTGATGCCAGCGCCAATCCCTTTGCGGCGAATAAGCCTTTGCCGCCCGAGGCCCTGCCTGAATTCGTCGAACTGGCCCGCGCCGCACTGGCGGCCAAGGCAGCGCGAGTTGCCGTGCAGTCCCAAGGCCTTACCGACGCAGCGGCGACCGAGGCAACCAATTCAACCCAAGCAACCGCCGCTACCATTTCTTTTGCTATCCCGATTTACTACCCACCCGCATCGGACTACGAAGGGGTATTGGTCGGCATTGTGCCGGTCGGGCAATTACTGGCGGTGTCCGAGCATTTGCTGGCTGCGGACGAGTGTCTGGTCATTGCCAGCGCTAGCACGCCGCTCTATCGCACTGCCTGCGCAGCAGGAGAGTTTTCCACATCGCGCCAGCACGCGCTGATTGACGACTTTCCGGATGCACTGACAGCCGTTTTTTCTAAATCGCGTGCTGGGCTTTACTGGCAGTTAGGCGGCTTGTTGCTCGGTTATTTTCTGATTGCCGCGCTGGCTATTGCGACCACCTACGCGGTCAGTCGGCGCAGCAGTCGGCGTTTCAATCAGCAACTGCAATCGCTGAGTGCCGCATCGCAGGAATTAGTGCGCAATCCGCAGGCGCAAGTCAGTCTGACCTGGCCCAACCCAGACGAAATTGGCGAATTCGCCGCGTCGTTCTCGCGCATGGTCAGCGCCTTGCAGGAGTTGCATGCCGGCTTGGAAAAACGCGTTGCCGAGCGCACCGTGGAGCTGGACTTTGCCTTGAAGCAGGCAGAGGCAGCGAGCACCGCGAAAGGCCAGTTTCTGGCCACCATGTCGCATGAAATTCGCACCCCGCTGAATGGCGTGTTGGGCATGGCGCAATTGCTGTTGATGTCTGATGTGTCGGATGACGAGCGTCGTGAGTACGTGCAGACCATCATTGATTCCGGTCAGACCTTGCTCACCATCTTGAACGACATCCTGGACTTCTCCAAGGTTGAAGCCGGGCGCATGGAGCTGACCTTGGGGCCGCTTGACCCGGCGAGCTTGATGCACACCACCCAGGTTTTGTTTGTTCACACCGCACGCGCAAAAGGTCTGACCCTGAGCGTTGACTGGCAGGGGCCCAATGTCATGCCTACAAGTTCGCCGATTTATTGCGCGGACGAAGGCCGGATTCGTCAAATGCTGGCCAATCTGGTGAGCAATGCCATCAAATTTACCCCAGTCGGTAGTGTGCACATTCGTGCTGAGGAAGTGGCGCGTAGTGAGTCGGCGTGCACGCTGAAATTTACCGTCAGCGATACCGGCATTGGCATTCCAGCCGAAAAGCTGGCGCTCTTGTTTAAACCGTTTTCACAGGTGGACGCCTCGACCACACGCACTTATGGCGGCACCGGGCTGGGGCTGTCTATCGTGCGCTCGTTTGCACAATTGATGGGAGGTGAAGTGGGGGTGGAGAGTGAAGCGGGCCTTGGCTCCCGCTTTTGGTTCACCGTGACGGCGACGCTAGATCAGACCGTGGAGCCGTAATGGGCCTCTGAAGCTCAGGCCGCTCCAGGCTGCTTTCACGCTAGCTTCAGGCCACCACGGGCCCCGGACGCCCGAGGCCAAAGCCTTGGCCGTAGTCCACGCCCAGGTCAATCAACATGCGCGCTTCGTCTTCCGACTCGATGAATTCGGCAACGGTCATCAACTGCATGACCTTGGCGACTTCGCAGGTTGAGCGGATGATGGCGAGGTCGACCGCGCTGTCCATCATGCCGCGTACAAACTGACCGTCGATTTTGAGCATTTGCACCGGCAGGCTTTTCAGCTGACCGTAGCTGGCGGTGCCGCTACCAAAATCGTCCAGCGCAAAGCGACAGCCGAATTCACCCATGCGGCGCATGAAGGCCAGCGTGATGTCGGGGTTGGCCAGCACGGCGGTTTCGGTGACTTCAAAAAACACTTTATCGGCGGGGGCGTTGCTCGCGATCAGTTCGTCATGCACAAAATCTGCGAAGTCCGGATCGGAGAGGGTTTGTCCCGACAGGTTGATCGTGAAAAAGCGCGTGTCCGGGTGCAGGTGCTGCTGCGCGCCCAGCCAGTGCAAGGCAAAGCGCGTGATCAGTCGATCTAGCCGGGGCATCAGACGGTAGCGCTCGGCGGTGGGCATGAAGTCGCCGGGCAGGTGCAAATTGCCCTGGTGGTCGATCATGCGGCAGAGGAATTCGTAGCCGCCGGAATCTTCCGCGCACAAGGGAGCGATGCGCTGCATGAAGAGCGCGAAGGCTTCCCCGTCGAGGGCTTTGAGCAGTTCGGGCAGGGCATTCTTTTCCCGGTTGCGTGCGCTGATATGCTGGTCGCCTTCGTCGTAAATCAGCAGGCCGCTACTGCCAGTACGTTGCGCGGCGCTGACGGCGGTTTCAACCCGGCTGATGGCCATGCTCACGGTGGTAATGCCGGCCAGGCTGGCGATGCCGCCAGCGAGCACATTGACCGGGTAGCGGTTGTCTTCCCAGGGAAAGTCATCGCTTTCGATGGCTTCGACGATGAGTTGCAGCTCGGCACCGATGCGGGCGGGGTCGTCGCCGGGCAGCAAAATGGCGAGCCGGCTGCCTTCCAGTCGCGCCGCAAATGCGGCAGCAGGCAGTGCGGCACGAATGCGCCGGCCGACTTCGCTGACCAGCGCATCGCCGGCAACATGCCCGGCGCCATCGTTGATCGCGGGCAAGCTGATCATCTCGATCAGCGCCAGCCCATGGCGCATCGGTGATTCGGCGTTCGCCAGCACTTCCGCCAGTTGCTGCTCGAAAGCCCAGCGATTGCCTAGCCCGGTGAGCGTGTCGTGGGTCGCCCGATAGGCCAGTTCCTGATACGCCTGTGCTCGCTCGGCTTCGGCCGAGGCGTGGGCACCATGCACGGCTTTGAATAGATTGAAATGCGCAATCAGGTTGCGTGTACGCGCGGCCAGCTCTGCCTCTGCCACGGGTTTCTGCACGTAATCGTTTACGCCCAGACGAAACAGCTCAACGCGCCGTGCCGGATCGTCGAAAGCGGTGGCGGCGAGGATAGGCACTTCGCCACGCAGGCCCTGAATATGCCGCACCTGATTCACCAGCGTCAGGCCGCTCATCGGACCGGCGAGCACGATGTCCGTCAACACCATGTCCAGATCGGTGTTGGTGATGATCTCCAGCGCGTCTTCCGCGGTGCTGGCGAGGGTCACCGTCGCGCCAAAGCCGCTCAGCATGTTGGCGTAGAGCTTGCCCAGACTGGGCGAGTCTTCAACAACCAGGACATTGCCATGTATCGGATCTTGCTGCGTGAGCAAGCGCTGAATGAAGGTGAGCAGACGATCTAGCGCTTGCTTCTCAAAAATATCGGTGACGCCGGCGACATAAGCGTCGCGCAGGGCGGTGGGCGAACGCTCGGAGGTAAAAAGTATGAAAGGCAGAAAGCGGCCGTTGGCCTGCGTGCGCAATCGCCGGCACAAATCAACCCCGGTGGTGTCGGCCAGATAGTAGGAGCAGCACACCAGATCGAATGTCCCGGTATCAAGGGCGGCCAGCGCATCGTCGCCGCACTCGGCGGCAACGGTTTCCAGCCCCGCGCCGGCAAACACTTGCGCAATGACTTGCTGGAACAGGGGCGTGTTGTCGACGACGAGAATTTTCATGAGTAGACCCAATGGTGGGCACAACGGTGGGCGCAATGCGCGTCAGCAGTGTATGGCGGCGAGTCGGATAGCGTGACGAAGGCTGTGTAATTCCGCCTCAGTATAATCAGAGCCATGCGTTGCGCATTGTTGTCTTTGTTGAGCTTATTCATCTTGGGTTGCGCCCCTGGCGGCTTCGATGTCCGCTTCGATGTCCGCTGTATGGGCTGCTGCTACGGCGGGTTGACATCATGCGCTTAAGTACGCGTTTGGCCTGGGTCGGGCTAGTGCTGACCAGCTATGTCAGCCTGTACCCTTTTTCCGGTTGGCGCGATAGTGGCGCGGCACCGTTCGATTACCTGCTCGCGCCCTTGCCCCGTGTCATCACAGGCTTTGATCTGGCGAGCAATGTGCTGGCTTATGTGCCCTTTGGCGCCTTGTTGTTGCTGGCGCTGCGTCAGCGTTTGAATTCCTCGCCGCTGGCGGTGAGTTTGAGTTTTGCCTGTTCGTTGGTCCTGAGCGGCAGCCTCGAAGCCTTGCAAAATTATTTACCAACACGGGTGCCGTCGAATCTTGATTTGCTGGCTAATGCGCTGGGGGCGGTGCTCGGTATTGCGCTGGCCTTGCGCTGGGGTTATCTGGCCAATGCCGGCGGGCGGCTGGATCGTGCGTGGCAGCGTTTGCGCGCCGAGGGCCAGGCGCACGATGTGGGCATTGCCATGCTCGCCCTGTGGTGGCTGGCGCAGTGGAGCCCGCATACGCCACTGTTTGGCATTGGCGGTTTGCGCCAGATGATCGGCGGTGAAGCGCCGGGGGCGTTTTCGGTTGATCGCTTTGTCGTCTTTGAGGCGTTGGCGGTGGGTGCGGGCATGCTGGCGGCCGGGCTGGTGGCGGCGGCCTTGTTGCGCCGGCATCGACGGCAGTTTGCGCTGACGGTGCTGGCCGTTGGCGTGCTGGTCAAGATCGTTGGCGCGTGGGCGTTAGCCAGCCAGGGCGATGCCTTTGCCTGGCTAACGCCGGGGGCGCTGCGCGGCATGATCGGTGGTGGTGTGCTGCTCTTTTTCTGTGCCCCCTTGCATCCGCGCTTGCGTCGGGCCGTTGCCGCCTGCGCCTTGCTCCTGGCGACGGCGCTGAATAATCTGATTCCGGATAATCCGTATCTGCTCGTTGGCGTTCCCGCGTTTCCCGCTGCGCAGTGGTTGAATTTCGACGGCCTGTCGCGCGTTGCCGCGTTGCTCTGGCCCTTTTTCACCCTAAGCTGGTTGATGACTGTACAAAGAGAGCGTTGATAAAGGATCGATGATGAGCGATAAGTATTCCATGACCAGCTTGCGTGACGAGCTTCGCGCTTTTTGTGCGGCGCGCGACTGGCATCGCTATCACACGCCGAAAAATCTGGTCATGGCGCTCAGTGTCGAAGCGGCCGAACTGGTGGAGCACTTTCAATGGGCGACGCCGGAAGAAAGTCTGGCTTTGAGTCAGGACAAACGTGCTGCCGTTGCGGATGAAATCGCAGATGTATTGATTTACCTGACCGAGCTGGCCGACGTGCTCGGTGTTGACCCGATTGCTGCCGCGCGTGCCAAGATCGTCAAGAATGCGCTCAAATATCCAGCGCCGTCCCACAGCAACTGACTTTTACCCCCTGTTCACTATTCTCCCTACTGACCACCATGAGCCACTTCAGTCATCACGTTTTTTTCTGCACCAATCAGCGCGCCAATGGCGAGTCGTGTTGCAACGACCACGGCGCTAACGACCTGCGCGCTTACGCGAAAGATCGTGTCAAGGCGCTTGGCGAGCAGGTGCCGGGCAAAGTCCGCATCAATAGCGCCGGTTGCCTCGACCGTTGCGCTGATGGCCCGGTGATGGTGGTGTACCCCGAAGCGGTCTGGTACACCTATGTGGATAAAACCGATATCGATGAAATTATCGACGAGCATCTGGTGCATGGCCGTGTTGTCGAGCGCTTGAAAGTGTGACGTGAGCAAGCACGAACATCACCTTATTGATGGCCACGACGGCCAGATTGAAGTCTTCGTCGATCCGTACACGCAGCCGAACGCCCAACCGCGCGGATTGGCCTTGATCGGCCACCCACATCCGCTATTCGGTGGCACCGCGGACAACAAGGTCGTCACCACGCTGGCGCGAGCGTTCCGTGAGCTCGACTGCATTGCGGTCAGGCCGAGTTTTCGCGGCGTGGGCGCGAGCGAAGGCGAGCATACCCACGGTGAGAAAGAAACCGATGACTTGCTGGTGGTGCTGGCGTGGGCGCGTGCGCGCTACGGCGCTGACCTGCCGGTTTATCTCGCCGGCTTTTCCTTCGGCGCCTATGTGATTACGCGCGTAGCCAAGCGTCTGGCCGATGCCGGCGCGCCGGCGCGCCGGTTTGTGCTGGTTGGCCCCGCGGCAGGTGATGTCGAAGGCGCGCGCCGTTACGAGACGGAAGCGGTTGGGGCGGACACCATCGTTATCCACGGTGACCGTGATGAAACCGTTAAGTTGGAAAACGTTCTGGCCTGGGCCGAGCCGCTGGAATTGCCGGTAGTTGTGGTGGCAGGCGCCGACCATTTCTTCCACCGCAAGCTGCACCTTATTCGCGCCATCATGGCGCGTGCCTGGAAATAAGCCATGGAATTGTTTATTAACGGCAGCGCCGAACAGGTGGCCGATGCGTTGACCGTGGCTGAACTGCTAGCCGAGCGTGGCTTGGCTGGCAAGCGCGTAGCCGTTGAACGCAATGGCGACATCGTACCGAAAAGCCAACACGCCCAGACCGCGTTGGCGGCAGGGGATCGTATCGAAATTGTGGTGGCTGTTGGTGGAGGGTAGTGGTGGGGCTAAGGGTTGGGCTAATGAGTTGTGAGGTACGGTAGTACTGGTTAACCTGAATTGCACATTTTTGGCCGTCGGCTAAAGTTTGGGCTCTGATTCTGAAATACGGCAAAACCGTCGAAAGGCGGTGACGCAAAATCTCCGGCCTACAGGGTGCTCGCCGAGTACTCCATGGTAGCGGGATCACCAGGAGATCAGCATGAACTCAGTTAGTCGCCGCAAGGCCTTCATCAAGCTCAAGGGACAACGCCCTAAACGCGAAACCGATTCGCCAGCCGACACCGGCAGGGACGAGGATCAACTGGTAGGGGAATCCCGTAGCGAAGCACCCTCTAGACAGGGCACCACGATTGGTGCGGACACGTTTGGCAGTTCCCGCGCAGGCGCTGACCATGCCACTCATGTCGTCACTGAAGATAAATCATTTGCGTATTTATTGCTCTGGGGCGTTGTACTCTCGCTTCTCGGCGCGCTCTTCGTGGCCACGAAATATTACCGTGGCCAGCCGCGTGTCGAACCCGGCTCAGCGCTTGCTGCGGCGAGTGAATTAGCAAGCAATGAGCGCCAGACCACACCGCCGCGGCGCCAAATTGGCGGGGATGACAGCGGTTTCGATCGCCCCGGTCAGGGCGCTGCTTCGGCAGGTGCCGCAGGAGACGGGGCGGCTGGGGCAGGCTCTGTTGATGGCTTTAGGGCGGCCCCATTGGGCAGCTCTCCACACAATGGCAGCAGCACCATCGCGACGGCGCGCCAGACCGGGCTGCGCCCCGGTGACTTCCGCCGGACGACCTGTGCGGTGCAGACTAGTGACGTGAATGCCATGTCGGCAGAGAAACTCACCCAGTGTATTGAGGACGCCCGCGTGCGTTGACCGCATCAGCGCCGGCATCCGGTCGTAGAATCGGGGCATTGGCCTGACCGGGCCTCTTCCTGACGCAGATTCTCATGACCGATTCGCTCATCATCGCCGGCAAGGCTTATTCCTCACGTCTGTTGGTTGGCACCGGAAAGTACCAAGACTTCGCCGAGACTCGTCGTGCTATCGATGCCTCCGGCGCGCAGATCATCACCGTGGCGATCCGGCGCATGAATATTGGCCAGAACCCTGGCGAACCTTCGCTGCTGGAGGTTTTGCCGCCCGATCAATTCACCATATTGCCTAATACCGCCGGCTGTTACTCGGCCGATGAGGCGGTACGCACCTTGCGCTTGGCGCGTGAGTTGCTCGACGGTCATGCCCTGGTCAAGCTCGAAGTGCTGGGCGACAAAGACACACTGTTCCCCAACATGCCGGAAACCCTCAAGGCCGCTGAGACCTTGGTCAAGGAAGGCTTTCAGGTCATGGTGTACTGCTCCGATGACCCGATACAGGCCAAGATGCTCGAAGACATCGGCTGCGTGGCGGTGATGCCGCTGGCCTCGCTGATTGGTTCTGGCATGGGCATTCTCAATCCGTGGAACCTTAAGCTGATTATCGAGCAGGCCACCGTGCCAGTGCTGGTGGACGCCGGGGTTGGCACTGCCTCGGACGCGGCGATTGCCATGGAACTGGGCTGCGACGGCGTGCTCATGAACACCGCAATTGCCGCGGCGCAAGACCCGGTACTCATGGCAGGTGCCATGAAAAAGGCGGTCGAGGCGGGCCGTGAGGCCTTCCGCGCCGGCCGCATGCCCAAGAAACTCTATGCCGCGACGCCCAGTTCGCCCCTTGGGGGGATGCTGGGCGGACGCGCTTGAGAGCACGCTGATGACTAGGTTCTATGTGAATAGCGGCTGGCAATGTCGCGGGCTTGTGTTCGTGTTCATGCTGGCGCTGCAGTCGGTGATGGTGTTAGCTCAAGAACCGGACCCGCTGGCGCCTTTGCCGCCGACGGTTCAATCTACGGGGCAAGCCGTCGTTCAAGCCCAGACTTCACCCGACGTGCAGCCCGCGCCGAGTCTCGATTTGGCGGCGCCAGCCTCAACCCCACCAGCCGCTGTTCCACCGGTACCACCGCGTGCGATACGTCCCGAACACAACGGCTACGCGTTCGATACCCCGCCTATCCTGCTGCGCCAGCGCCTGATTGGTCTGGCGCATGGTTTGCGATTGCTTGGCCGCCTGTGTCTGTTTTCCACCGCACACAGCGCGTCCGCTGAGCAGGCCTACGCGGAGTGGTATCGGCGTCAAGGGCCGGCCATTGAGCGCATGAGTGTCGATCTCGAACGCTGGTATTTCGGTGCCACCGCGCCACAGCTTGATCCAAACTTGCGCTTGCGCGATGTGATTCGTGCGCTCGGCCTGCGTGCTGAACTGCGCGAGATGAGTGCCGCCGAGCGCGATGCCGCCTGTGCGACCTTTCCCTTGGCCATCAGCAGTGAGCGTTATGACTTTGTGCGTTTGCTGCAAATAACTGACGACGAACTGGCGCCGGCCGTGGAACCGACCACACCGATTACTGAACCGACTCCCTCTCCACCGCTTGATGATGCCGCCCTCCAACCTGCCGCCCCCTGACACCACGACTGACATTGCCACGAGCGAAGTTGGTCCGACGCCGCATATCCGCAGTTTTGTCCGACGTTTGGGGCGCATGTCGCCGGGGCAGGCGCGTGCGGTCGAAGAAGGTTTGCCGCGCTGGGGCATCGACTACAAAAGTCAGTCGCTGTGCTACGGCGAGGTGTTTGGCCGTGACTCACCGGTGATTCTGGAAATCGGGTGTGGCATGGGTGAGACCACGGCACGCATCGCCGCCGCCATGCCAGAAAAAAACTTCATCGGCATCGAGGTGCACACGCCCGGCGTCGGTAATTTGCTCAAGCTGATTGAGGCGCAGGGGCTGAGCAATTTGCGCCTTATTCAGCACGATGCGGTCGAGGTGGTGCGCGACATGATTCCGCCGGACAGCCTGGCTGGGATACACGTGTTTTTCCCCGACCCGTGGCCGAAAAAGCGCCACCACAAGCGCCGTCTGCTGCAACTTCCCTTTGTTAACGAGCTGGCGAAACGTTTGGCGCCCGGCGGCTACTTTCATTGCGCTACCGATTGGGAGGAGTACGCCCATCAAATGGTAGAGGTGCTCGGTGCCTGCCCGCTACTGAGCAATACCGCAGTCGGTAAGGACGGCTTTGCCCCGCGCCCGGACTACCGGCCACAAACCAAGTTTGAGACGCGTGGTTTGCGCCTCGGGCATGGCGTCTGGGATGTGGTGTTTCGACGCAACGTACTGGCCTAGTGTTTCACTGAGCGTAACCCAGCGGCACTTTTCCCGGCGTATGATTATCGTGTCGATGTACTGACAACCGTAGTAGGTCTACTTTGGAGGGTTCAAGCATGCAATTGATGTCAAAAGCAGTGCGCAGTGCCGTGCTGGTAGCGCTGGTGGGTGTTGCCAGCCCGTGGGCCATGGCTTCTGAAACGCCGGCCAGTCTGGCCGGGGCGACGGTAGTAACCGCCGATCAGGTCAAAGACCTGCAGGCCAAAGGCGCGGTAGTGATCGATACGCGGGTGGCGGCGGAGTATGCCGAGGCCCACATCAAAGGCGCGATCAGCGTGCCGTACAAAGAAAAAAGTGCCAAGGATGTGAGTTTTGATGCAAGCCAGGATAGCTTCGACTTGGCCAAGTTGCCGCAAGACAAAAACGCCCCCGTGGTGATGTACTGTAATGCCGGCGAGTGCTGGAAGAGCTACAAGGGGTCTGTCGCCGCGATCAAAGGGGGCTACAAGAAAGTGAATTGGTTCCGTGGCGGTATCCCTGAATGGAAAGCCAAAGGCTTGCCCACGGAGTGATTGTTTATTTTCTTGTGTAGCACTATGGCGGCCCGGCGTTAATGCGACGGGCCGCTTTTTTTGGAGCAGCGCCATGTTTGATCGCGTCTCGATTCGCCAGCGGCTGATCGCCGTATTCATTCTGTCGATCGGTTTTTTAACCGTGTTGGCAGGCATCAACTGGTTTAGCCAGCGTCAGTCGGCGCAAGCGATGGCGCAGGTGCAGACGAGCAATGTCGAGCCGCTGCTGCACATTCAGGCTATTGAAAGTGCGCTGAAAGAAATTCGCTTTCGCATGGCGGGCGTGCTGCTCGATCAGCTGCCGACTGTTGGCTCGAACAACCACCTGGGCGAAGCGCGCAGCCAGATCGCCAGTGAGTGGCAGGCCTTCAAAGATGGGGTCGATATCGCCAGCCTGCCGCCTGAAGAGGCTGAACAGATTCAGACGCTGGACAAAGGCATTGCCAGCTTGCCGGCTTATTTCGACAAAGTGGCCGCCAGTTACAAGAGCAACGATAAGGCTGCCTTGGCTATCCTGCTGGAAGACGAATGGCCGGTGTTTCATGGCAAGGTGGTCAAGCCGCTGGGCTTGTTGATTCCCAAGCGCGTGGAGCAAACGCGCCAGACCTTTGCACAAAACACCGATTTGGGCAAACGCCTGAACCTGATCGCTCTGGCCAGCTACCTTTTCTGTGCGGTGGTGTTGGCCCTGCTGGTGCTGCCCATGGTGCGCTCGATCAATAGTGGCATTCGTGAGTTGCGCACGGTGCTGGGGCGGGTGGCCAAGGGCAATCTCGATGTGCGGCCGGATACCTCGCGTGGCGATGAGTTGGGCGACATGGCGCGGGCCATTGACGAAACAGTTACGGGGCTGCATGACATGATCGCCGCCTTGCAGCAGTCGTCGCAGGCGCTCACGGGCACTGCACAGCGCTTGAGTGGCGAGATGCATAGCCTGCGCGAGCGTCGCGGCAGCAGTACCATTGCCCTTGATCGTGCGACAAGCTCGGTGCTGCGCATGGCGCAGGATGCGCAAGAAATTTCTGGTGGTGCACGCGAGGTGGCCGACGCTTCTGATGGTGCTCGCGCGAGCGCGAATAACGGCAGTCAGCGCATGGTTCAAAGCATTGACGCAACCGCCAAGGTGCAGCGCACGGTGGAAGAGTCTGCGGCGGTAATTATTGAACTGGCCGATTCCACCGAGCGCATCAACCAGATTACCCAGGTCATTCGCGACATCGCCGATCAAACCAATTTGCTCGCACTCAATGCGGCGATTGAAGCCGCGCGCGCCGGCGAACAGGGGAGGGGCTTTGCCGTGGTCGCAGATGAAGTGCGCAAGTTGGCCGAGCGCACGGCCAGCTCAACGAGCGATATTTCCTCCACCGTGGCTGCTATTCGTACTCGTACAGACTCGGCTGTTGCGGCTATGGAGCGCGCACGCAGCGAAGTGGCGGAAGGGGTGGGCTTCAATCAGCAGACGCAGCAATCGTTGACCGATATCGTGGCGGCGAGCAGTCAGGTCTCGGCCTTGGCCGAGCGCATTGCTGAATCGACGCGCCATCAGCTCAGCATCAGCGAGGCCAGCACCCGCGACATCACGGAAGTGGCCGATCTGAGTGTGGCCGATAATCACAGCCTGGTCAGCGTTGATGAAGCCGCCGAGCAGGTGGCCGGCATGGCGCGTGACTTGCAGACGGTGGTGGGCCGGTTTACTTTGTGACCGGTGCCACAGCTGCTCAGTCGGCGAGAAAGTGCTGCAACAGCTGATTGAGAAAGCGCCGGCCTTGATCGGTCGGTTGCAGCCAGCCATCGGCGGTGGTGAGCAGCCCCTCGCGCCGTGCTACAGCGACTGACTTTTCAATGTGCGTGAGTGGCAGGCCGGTGCGTTCGCTGAACAAGCGGATCGGTACGCCATCGACCAAGCGCAAGGCGTTCATCATGAATTCGCCGGCCAGATCGTCGCGCGCAATGGCGCCCTGGCTTGACTGCCAGGCGCTGTTAGTGAGGGCGGCCAGATAAGATTTCGGGTGCCGATGGCGTGCCTCGCGCCAGATGCTTTCGTGATTGGACAGCTTGCTGTGGGCGCCGGCACCAATGCCGAGGTAATCGCCAAAGGTCCAGTAGTTGAGATTGTGCCGGCAGCGCTGCGCCTCGCCCTGGGCAAAGGCCGAGGTTTCATAGTGGCCAAAACCGGCGCTCGCCAGTTCGCTCTCCACCAACTCCTGCATATCGGCGGCCAGGTCATCATCGGGCAGCGCCGGCGGGGTGTGATGAAACGGCGTGTTCGGCTCCAAGGTCAGGTGATAGGCGGAGAGATGCGTGACGCCGGTGGCGATGGCGGTACGCAGGTCGTGCTGCGCTTGCGCTAGCGTCTGGCCGGGCAGGGCATACATGAGGTCAAGGTTCACGCGCTCGAAGTGGCGCTGCGCCAGGTCGATGGCGGTATGCGCTTCGCGGCTGTCATGAATGCGCCCCAGCGCCGTGAGTTTGTCATCGGCAAAACTTTGAATGCCAAGCGACAAGCGATTGACGCCGGCGGCACGGAAGGCGGCGAACTTTTCGGCCTCGGCGGTGCCGGGGTTGGCCTCCAGGGTGATCTCGGCGTCGGGCTGCAAGGGCACGCGCATGCGGATCGCCGTGAGCAATGCATCGACCGTCTCGCCAGACATCAGGCTGGGCGTGCCGCCGCCAATGAAAATGCTGATGACCGGGCGGTTCCATATCTGAGGCAATGCCGCTTCCAGATCGGCGATCAAGGCCCCGAGATAGGCGGCTTCGTCCGGCGCGGTGTCGTGGGAATTGAAATCGCAATAGGGACACTTTTTCACGCACCACGGCCAATGCACATACAAGGCGAGCGCTGGCGGTGCTTGCAAGCCGCTGGGAAAAGTCAGCCGCTGTGGGACGGCGCTGTGCTGTGCGACGATGGGAATAACGCGGCTCATCGGGCGACTCACAGATCGTGCTTGATGCGCTCGATCAGCTTAGCCAGTGCCTGCCCACGATGAGACACACCGTTTTTCTGTTCGTGGCTGAGTTCAGCAGCGGTCAGGCCAAAGGTTGGGACAAAGAAATACGGGTCGTAGCCGAAGCCGTTTTCCCCTTTGGGCGTGTCGATAATTTCCCCATGCCACTCGCCTTCGGCGATGATCGGCTGCGGGTCCTCAGCATGGCGCACGAACACCAGCACGGCGACGTAATGCGCGCGCCGGTTGCTGTGGCCTTGCAAGGCGGCGATGAGCTTTTCGTTGTTGCGGGCATCTGATTTGGCTTCGCCATTCATGCTCGCATAGCGTGCCGAATAAACCCCGGGTGCGCCATGCAGGGCGCTGACGCATAAGCCCGAGTCATCGGCCAGCGCAGGCAGGCCCGTAGCTTGTGCGGCATGCCGCGCCTTGGCGAGGGCATTTTCGACGAAGGTGCAATGCGGCTCATCGGCTTCGCTGACGCCGAGTTGCGCCTGCGCGATGACCTCAAAATCGACAGCCGCCAGCAGCTGGCCGAACTCGCGCAGCTTGCCGGCATTGTTGGAGGCGAGAACGAGTTTTTTCATGAGAGCAGTTCTCCTTGCTGCTGCGGACGCGAGGCGCGCAGCCATTCGCGCAGCTCGCTTAAATCATCCAGGTCAACGTCGTTGCCCAAACTGCCGTCATCCCTGACCCAGCGCAGGCGCAGCTGGGCTTCGTTCAGCGACTCAAGCTGAGCCAGCAGGGTGGTGGGTTTCATGGCGAGGCAAGAAGCGTCAGTTGGTTCATTGACTGCGTAT
>CAZFSH010000027.1:0-15959 GCA_964521935.1 uncultured Propionivibrio sp. | reverse complement strand
TCCTGGAAAAGCAGAAGGCGGGCAAAAAGCGAATGAAGCAGGTTGGGCGTATTGAAATCCCGCAGGAAGCCTTTCTTGCTGTGTTGCGTGTTGATAAGTAAGGCAATACATGAACTTTGCGTTGATTCTTTTCATCCTTACCTGCGCGACAGGTTTGTTGTGGTGCCTGGATAAATTTTGGGCGCGAAAGCAGCGAGTGGCTGGGGCGCCCGACCCTTTTTGGGTGGAGTATGGCGCCAGCTTTTTTCCTGTCATTGTCGCGGTTTTTGTCTTACGCTCATTTCTGTTTGAGCCGTTCAAAATTCCCTCCGGCTCGATGATCCCAACCTTGGTGGTCGGTGACTTTATCTTGGTCAATAAGTTCACTTATGGCCTGCGCTTGCCCGTGATCAATAAAAAAATCCTCGACAACAACACGCCTCAGCGTGGTGACGTCATGGTGTTTCGCTACCCGGTTGATCCTTCTCTGGACTACATCAAACGCGTGGTGGGTGTGCCCGGCGATGTGGTGCGTTACGAAAACAAGCATTTGACAGTGAATGGCAAGGCGTTGACGCAAGAGAAACTCCCGGATTACTTCGATAAAGATCGTTCCTATTACACGCCGCGCTTTACCGAGCGGAGTGAACAGGCAACGCACGACATACTTGTTGAGCCCGACGCCCCCTCCTTTGTGTCGCATGTGGGTAACTTTCCGTATCGCGATAAATGTCTCTACAATTCCTCCGGCTTTCAATGTGAAGTGCCGCCCGGCCACTATTTCATGATGGGCGATAATCGTGACAACTCACAAGACAGCCGTTATTGGGGATTTGTTCCCGACGAGAATATTGTCGGTAAAGCATTTTTTATCTGGTTCAACTTTAGTGACCTCAAACGCATCGGCAAGTTTCAGTAACTGCTGGACAATGCCTTCTACCATCTGGAGAGCGCAATGAAATACCAACGTGGCTTGAGCATGACCGGATTGATGATGGCGGGGGTCGTGCTTTTTCTGGTTGCCCTGTTAGGGATGAAAGTCGCACCGGCCTGGATAGAGTATGGCGCCATCAAGAAAGCCGTGGCGGCAACTGCCCAAGACATCAGCCTCAAAGATGCGACGGTTAGCCAGGTGCGCGCGGCGTTTGGGCGACGTGCCGAGATTGATAGCATCAAGTCCATTACCCCTGACGATCTGGAGATCAGCAAGGATGGCAATGGCTTGGTGATCGAGTTTGCGTATACCCAGAAGATCAAGCTCAACGATACGGCCAGTCTGGTTTTCGATTTCCAGGGAAGCAGCCTGGGTAAACGCAACGGCGAATGAAGGCGGAGCGTCTAGCTCAGGCGCTGGGCTACCAGTTCACTGACGACGCATTACTGACGAGCGCCTTGACGCATTCGAGTTACGGCGCCGACAATAACCAGCGCTTGGAGTATTTGGGCGACTCGGTGCTCAACTGCATCATTGCGCAAGCCCTGTATTCGCGCTTTCCTCATTTGAATGAAGGTTCACTTTCCCGCTTGCGGGCAAACCTCGTGCGCCAAGACACGCTGGCGGATGTCGCGCGCCATATCGCCTTGGGTAGCTTTCTGCGCTTAGGCGAGGGCGAGCGCAAGTCCGGCGGTAACACGCGCTCGTCGAATCTGGCCGATGCCTTGGAAGCCGTGATTGGTGCGGTGCATCTGGATGGCGGTTTCGATGCCGCACAAGCGGTGACGTTGCGCTTATTCGCGCAGGCTTTGGCAGCGGTGGATCCTACCGCCTCGGGAAAAGATCCGAAAACTACGCTTCAAGAAGCCTTGATGGCGAAAAAAATGGCTTTGCCAAAATATGCATTGTTGGAAACGCGCGGAGCTGCCCATAAGCAAGAGTTCGCCGTCGAATGCGTGATTCCGGAGCTTGGTCTGCGTTGTGTGGGCGAAGGGGGCACCCGGCGTGCTGCGGAGCAAGCGGCGGCGGCGCAAGTCTTGAATGCAACGAAAGAATGGAAAAATGGCTGAATTGTTTAGAACCGGAAGAATTGCGGTGGTCGGGCGGCCTAATGTTGGCAAATCAACCCTGATGAACCGTTTGGTGGGGATGAAGGTCAGCATTACCTCACGTAAAGCACAGACAACCCGCCACCGTATCCACGGCATTCTGACCACCGAATCGGCGCAGCTCATTTTTGTCGACACCCCCGGCTTTCAAACGGCGCACAAGACCGCCTTGAATCGCGCAATGAATCGCAATGTAACGGGGGCGCTCGCCGATGTTGATGTCATTCTTCTGGTGATTGAAGCCGGGCGTTGGGGCGGCGGCGATCGCCAGATACTCCCTGAAATTCCCGAGAATGTACCGGTCATTCTGGTTATCAACAAGACCGACAAGTTAGCCGACAAAGCGGCGCTCTTGCCCTTCATTGCCAGCGTATCGGCAGAACGCCCGTTCACTGAAGTGGTGCCCTTATCGGCTGAAAAAGGTGATGGCGTCAAGCAATTGATCGCGACGGTGAGTCGCTATCTTCCTGAGGGGGAGCCCATTTTTGATGCAGACGATTTCACCGATCGTCCGGAGCGATTTCTTGCCGCCGAAATTTTGCGCGAAAAACTGTTTCGTAACCTGGGCGAAGAGTTGCCTTACGGCATTGCTGTCGAAATCGAGAAATTTGAGCAGGAAGGCAATTTGCGGCGCATTCATGCCGCCGTGATTGTTGATAAGGCGGCGCACAAAGCCATCGTGATTGGTAAAGGTGGTGAGCGGATGAAACGCATGTCCACCGATGCGCGAAAAGATATGGAAGAGTTGTTCGACGGCAAAGTCTGGCTGGAAACTTGGGTCAAGGTTAAAGGTGGCTGGGCCGATGACGAACGCGCGCTGAAAAGTCTGGGTTACGAATAGCCTTTGTCATGGCTTCGCGGCAGCGTGTTGATGATCAGGTAGCGTTTCTGCTGCATACGTATCCGTACAGCGAGACGAGCTTGATTGTGGATGTTTTCTCTCGTGACTACGGACGATTGCCCTTGCTGGCACGCGGTGCACGCCGGCCGCGTTCGCCCATGCGCGGCGTGTTGCTGACATTTCAACCGCTGGAGCTCGGCTGGTTCGGCGCTGGTGAAGTGAAAACCTTGGCTAAAGCCGAGTGGCTGGGTGGGATGCCCTTGCTGGCAGGGCGTTGCCTGATGCTGGGCTATTACCTGAACGAACTGCTGGTCAGCTTGTTGCCGCGGGAAGATGCGCATCCGCAGTTGTTTGATAGCTACTCCAATGCCTTAATGGCCTTGTCGCGTGGGGCCGAAGATGCACCTGAGCTGCGCAAGTTTGAATTGCGACTGCTCAGCGAATTAGGGTACGGATTGCGCCTGGATAGTGATGCGGAGAGTGGTGAGCCCATCATCATTGACGCTGAATATGACTATCAGGTTGAGCGCGGCCCCGTGCGAAAAGTCAGTCGCTGTGACACGGCGCTTAGTGAGCCAGGAATAGCCGGTGTGCGCGGAAAAACCCTGATGGATATGCTGGCCGATGATTACACTGATCCACAGACACGCCGCGAAAGTCGCGGCATCATGCGTCAATTAATTTCTCATCATCTCGGCGGCAGACAATTGCAGTCACGTCGCGTTTTTATGGAATTGCACGAATTATGATCGAGCTCGGCGTCAATATTGATCACGTGGCGACACTTCGCCAAGCCCGCGGGACGACCTATCCTGATCCCATCAAAGCGGCATTGTTGGCGGAAGCCGCGGGGGCGGACCTGATCACCTTGCATTTGCGCGAAGATCGTCGGCACATTCAAGATGCCGATGTGGCACGGTTGCGCCCCTTGCTCAAAACGCGCATGAATTTGGAGTGTGCGGTTACCGAAGAGATGATAGCTATTGCCCTGCACATCAAACCGCAGGATGTCTGCCTGGTGCCGGAGAAACGTGAAGAGCTGACCACCGAGGGTGGCTTGGATGTGCGGGGTGGATTTGACCGCGTCAAGGCCGCCGTATCGCGCTTGCAAGCCAGCGGGATACGCGTCTCCCTGTTTATTGATCCGGAGCCTGCGCAGCTCGATGCCGCGCAGGCCGCCGGTGCGCGCATCGTGGAGTTGCACACCGGGGCTTATGCGGAAGCTGAAGTGGACAAGCAAGCGCATGAATATGTGCGCATTCGTGACGCTGCCGTACATGGGCATGCGCTAGGTTTGCGGGTGAATGCTGGCCACGGTTTGCATTTTGGCAACGTGCAACGAATTGCCGCGATTCCTGAAATTGCCGAGTTGAACATTGGCCATGCACTCGTAGCTGAGGCCGTTTTCATGGGCTGGCAGCCGGCGATTCAAGAAATGAAGCGCTTGATGCGTGAGATGCGTCCGTGATTGTCGGGGTGGGTACCGACATTGTCGAGGTGCAGCGGATGGCAGACTTTTATCAGCGTCATGGCGAGCGTGCGCTGGACAAAGTGCTGGCCGCGGATGAGCATGAGGCGTTTAGCCAAAGTGCCAACCCCGGCCAGTTTCTCGCTAAACGATTCGCCGCGAAAGAGGCCTTGGGCAAGGCGCTTGGGTGCGGAATTCGCGCGCCACTGCTCATGCCATCGATCAGCGTTCGGCATGACGACTTGGGCAAGCCAAGCCTGCAGTTATTGGGTGACGCGGCAAGGCTACTGACGCGTGGTGATGAGCCGCTCACGGTTCACCTGTCCTTGAGTGATGAACGGTCGTATGTCGTCGCTTTTGTGGTGGTGGAGTCACGATGAATCAGGAGGTGGAGATGTCTGCCGTACCCGTAGCCATGCCCTTGGGCCCAGCCATGGTGGATGTCGCTGGTCTGGTGCTGACCGATAGCGAACGTGCGCGCTTGTTGCACCCGCTCACCGGTGGTGTGATTTTGTTTGCGCGCAACTATCGAGATCCGGATCAATTGACCGCACTCTGCGCCGAAATCCATGCGTTGCGCAGCCCGCAGTTGCTGATTGCCATTGATCATGAGGGCGGTCGCGTACAACGTTGCCGCGAAGGGTTTACGCGTCTGCCCGCAATGCGTCAGTTGGGCCATTGGTGGGATGCTGATGCGCCAGCAGCCTGCGCTGCCGCCAGAGCGATTGGTTTTGTGCTGGCAGCCGAATTGCGAGAGTGCGGCGTCGACTTTTCCTTTACCCCGGTACTGGATCTGGATTGGGGCAGCAGTAGCGTGATTGGTGATCGGGCATTTCATGCGCAGCCGGCGGCAGTGATTGATCTGGCATCCAGCCTGATTGATGGGCTGCGCGCTGCGGGCATGGGCTGCTGTGGCAAGCATTTCCCCGGTCATGGCTGGGTGAAAGCCGACTCACATGTGGCGATTCCCTTTGATGAGCGTACGTTGAGCGAAATCGCCGTCGACATGCAACCATTTCGCGGCTTACCGCTGGACGCGGTGATGCCGGCGCACGTGATTTATTCACAGGTCGATTCGCAACCTGCAGGATTTTCGAGCGTCTGGCATTCGATGCTGCGGCAAGAGCTAGGCTTTGATGGCGTAGTGTTTAGCGATGACCTCTCGATGGAGGGGGCCAGTGTCGCCGGTGATATTGTCGGGCGCGCGCAAGCGGCGTGGATTGCTGGCTGCGACATGCTGCTGGTATGCAACACCCCGCAACAGGCTGACTATTTACTCGCTTCCTGGGCGCCAGCCGTCGACTCAGTGCGCGCAGCACGCGTGGCGCGTCTGATCCCCAGTTTGCCGGTCGCTGAGCTGAAAAAAAATCCCGCGCTGGTAGCGCTCTACCAGGCGGGATTGTCGGCGATTGAAGCGCTGGCGAGTCGCTAGCGCTTCTGTTCGCATCAATTACTTGACGCGGTTTTTGTACTCGCCGGTGCGGGTATCGATTTCGATTTTGTCGCCGATATCGACGAACAGCGGTACCGGCAGTTCAAAGCCGGTCGTGATCTTGGCGGGCTTCATGACCTTGCCTGAGGTGTCGCCTTTCACTGCGGGCTCGGTGTAGATCACTTCACGGACGACGCTGTTAGGCATTTCCACGGAAATAGCCTTGCCGTCATAAAACACGACTTCAACGGCCATGCCGTCTTCAATGTAGTGCAGCGCGTCGCCCATGCTCTCGTTTTCAACTTCGTACTGGTTGTACTCGGCATCCATGAACACATACATCGGGTCGGCAAAGTAGGAATAGGTACATTCCTTGCGGTCCGGAACAACAATCTCAAACTTGTCGTCGGCCTTGTAGATGCCTTCTGACGCGGCTTCGGTGAGCAGGTTCTTGAACTTGAACTTGACCACGGCAGCATTGCGGCCAGATTTGTTGTATTCGTTTTTCTGGACAACCAGCGGCTCATTATTGATGAGCACGACGTTGCCGACGCGGAGTTCCTGAGCGGTTTTCATGACGACGTTCCTGAGGCGGAGAATGGAAAAGGGTGATTCGCAAAACCCGCTATTCTATTCCATCCACTAACGGAAACATGGTCTATAAATGAGCGCGGTCAGTACAAAATCTCACCAACTGGCTAGCCAGGTCGTCCTGCTGGAACAGTTGCTTCTGCCAGATCGTGGCTAGCCTAGCGAGCTCATCCCATTGATTGCTAACGCGGTTCCAGTCGAATTCATCCGAGGTGTTCCAGGCCCGCCACAGCGAATCGATCACCAGCTTGGACTCAGCGCTTGCCGGCGCGCACTGCAGATAGCGGTCTAAAAACGCGGCCATTTTTTCCAAATGAACGTCGTCCGCTTGTTTGTAAAGTTGCCAGATAAGGGGTTTTCCGGCCAGTTGTGCGCGGACAAAAGAGTCCTCTCCGCGCACAAAGTTGGCATCGCACAGCCACAGCAACTCGTCGTAGCGATGTTGGGGGAGAAATGGCAATGTCTGCACCGTCAATGCCCCCTGCGAGGTGATCTTTGGCTCGCCGCCGGGTATCAGCAGCCGTATCGGTTGCGTTGACTGCGCTAAGGCGGCGGCCAAATGCTTGATCGGTGCCGATGGGTAGCAAAAGAGCGACAGTAGTCGCTCGCCAGTCAGCAGTTCAATGCCAAATTCTCTGCTGAATGCGCTGCGATCGAAATGGGCCTGACGATACGCATAGTCACGTTCGCGCAATACGCCACCGGTTTTTGGGGTGAATCCCGGAAAGAAAAAATACTTTTTTAGTCCGCTCGTGGGCTGGATGGACGGAAGGCCATGCGCGGTCTCTACCCATGCCTCAGCGGATAGATAGTCGAGATTGATCCACACCGGTGGCGTCGTTTGCTGACGCATCAAGGTAATGACTGACCCCGGCAGTTCGCAGGCAAATGCCTCAACAACAACGTCGCCGGTTGCGCCCAAGTGCGCAGAATCAGCCCATGGATGGACGGAAAGCGCGAGATCGCTCAGGTCGGGAGAGAGTGCTGCCAAGCGTTCCGGGACATCAATAAATAATCTGATGCGCAATGAATGCTCATCGGCCAACTGCCGTGCCAAGCGCCAGCAGACAGCGGCGTCACCGAAATTATCGATGACCCGGCAGAAAATATCGCAGCTTTGGAGAGGGCGTTGCATGGCGGACGGTATCCTAGCGGAATGAACCCATCTGCATGCAATGACATTCTTGGTTGTACGCGCTGCCCCCGCTTGTCGGGCGAATTGGCCGCCATACGCGCACAACGCCCTGATTATTTCGCTCGTCCGGTCCCGCCCTTCGGTGATCCGGCAGCACGCTTGTTGATCGTCGGATTAGCCCCCGGCATGCACGGGGCTAATCGGACTGGGCGGCCGTTTACTGGCGATTACGCGGGTATTCTGCTTTATGAGACCTTGCATCGCTTTGGCTATGCTTCGGCGCCGATCTCAGAACATGCTGACGACGCATTGCGCCTGATTGATTGCCGGATCACCAATGCGGTGAAATGCTGGCCCCCCGAAAATAAGCCACTCCCAGAGGAGATTCGGCTCTGCAATAACTGGCTGGCAACGGAAATCGAGCAGTCAAAAGAGGTCGCCGTGATTGTTGCGCTCGGCCAAGTAGCGCATAAGGCGATTCTAATGGGATTGAATCTGAAGCAATCCGCCTATACCTTTGGCCATGCGGCGACGCATGTGTTGCCGGACGGACGTATGCTGGTCGATAGCTACCATTGCAGCCGCTACAACACGCAAACGCGCCGTCTCACAGCGGCTGACTTTTGTCGTGTCTTTGAGATTGTGCAGGAGCGACTTCGGTGACACCGTTGGGGTAACCGAGGATGACGATGGCCTTCGATCACAAAAGCTTTCTTGGCACCCTTACCGAAGCCCCCGGCGTGTATCGCATGCTCGGCGGCGATGGAGCGGTGCTTTACGTTGGTAAAGCGAAAAATCTGAAGCGGCGAGTCTCGTCCTATTTTCAGAAGTCGGATCTCAGTCCTCGCATCGCCTTGATGGTTGCTCAAATTGCTGATGTTGCGGTTACCGCGACACGCAGTGAGGCGGAAGCCTTGATCATGGAAAACACCTTGATCAAGCGACTCTCACCCAAGTACAACATCTTGTTTCGCGATGACAAGTCTTATCCCTACATCGCCCTGTCGAGCAGTGAGTTTCCGCGACTTTTTTATCATCGCGGCGGGTTTGAAAAGAAGTCCCAGTATTTCGGTCCGTTCCCAAGCAGCTTTGCTGCGCGCGACAGTATTCAATTTGTTCAGAAAACGTTCCTCCTCAGAACCTGCGAAGAGTCAGTGTTTCTGCATCGCTCCCGTCCTTGCTTGATGCATCAGATCAAGCGCTGCAAGGCCCCGTGCGTTGGCCTGGTGTCGGCGGAGGATTACAACAAAGATGTCCGCCTGGCCGAGAGTTTTTTGCGCGGACGACATGCCGAGGTGATCGAAGGGCTGAGCGCTGAAATGGCGGCGCAGGCAGCCGCATTGCAGTTTGAAAAAGCCGCGGCGCTGCGTGACCAGATTCGCAATCTGCAAACGGTCTTGCACCGTCAGTACGTGAGTTCTACCCGAGACATGGATGTTGATATTGTCGCCGCGGTTCTCGATAAAGGCGATCTATGCGTCAACCTTGCCATGGTTCGGGGAGGTTTACATTTGGGCGACCGTGCCCATGTGGTGAAACTCCCCGGATATTCTGATGACAATCGCAATGAAGATCTCATTGCCGAGGGGCTGAGCGCTTTTTTCACCCAACATTACGGCGAGCATCCGGCGCCACCGAAAGTATTGAGTGTGCTTAATAAGGAAATGGATATTCCTGCTACAGTAACTTTGGCCGAGCCGAGAACAGAGCAGGAGCGGGCATGGATGCAGATGGCGCAAACCAATGCCCAGTTGGCGATCGTGCAAAAGCGCCAAACCCGCGAGCGTAGTGCAGGACGATTAGAAGCCTTGCGAGATGCCTTGGGTTTGGCTGAACTGCCACGTCGTATTGAATGCTTTGATATTAGCCACACGATGGGCGAGGGGACGGTAGCCTCCTGCGTTGTTTGCGTCGACGGTGTCATGAAAAAAGGCGACTACCGGCGGTTCAATATCAGTGATATTCAGGCGGGCGATGATTATGCGGCCATGCGCCAGGCCTTAACGCGGCGCTATGAACGCCTTGCGAACGATGAAATTGAGACCCCAGATATTGTGTTGATCGACGGTGGTAAAGGCCAGCATGCCGTGGCACGTGAGGTGTTCGCCGACTTGGGGCTTGATCATTTGCTGAGCATTGGCGTTGCTAAAGGGGAAGGGCGCAAGTCCGGGCTGGAAACCTTGTTTGTTTACGGCCGAAGCGAGCCGCTCCAATTGGCCATGGACAACGGTGGCTTTCACCTGATTCAAGAAATTCGCGATGAAGCGCATCGCTTTGCTATTGTTGGCCATCGCGCCCGTCGCGCCAAAGCGCGCAGCACCTCGTCGCTGGAGGGCGCGCCGGGGGTTGGCCCAGCTCGCAGACGCAAATTGCTCGCACATTTTGGTGGTTTGGATGGGGTGAAAGCCGCAACAGTTGAAGATATGCAGCGCGTTAATGGCATATCCTCCGAACTGGCCGCTGCCATTTATCATCACCTCCATTCGACCTAGCCTCGCTTAATGCGCTTGTCATGCCTATAAATATTCCTACATTGCTGACGTGGGCCCGGATCGTGTTGATCCCGGTGGTGGTTGGTGTGTATTACCTGGCGCTACCGCCTGTTGAGGCAAACTTGATTGCCACGGTAGCCTTTGTTCTTGCCGCGGTCACTGACTGGTTTGACGGCTGGCTTGCACGCAAACTCAATCAGACTTCGGCCTTCGGAGCTTTTCTAGATCCGGTCGCTGACAAACTCATGGTAGCCGCGGCGTTGGTGGTCCTTGTCCAGCTTGGTCGCCTAGATGCGTTATTGGCATTCATCATCATTGGGCGTGAAATTACGATCTCGGCGCTACGCGAATGGATGGCAACGATAGGTGCCAGGAAATCGGTGGCTGTCTCCTTGATCGGAAAGCTCAAGACAACAGCACAGATGGTTGCCATTCCAATGTTGCTGTTCGATGACTCCATAGGACCACTCAATTTTGCGCTTTGTGGCCAATGGCTAATTTGGGTTGCCGCAGTTCTGACTATTTGGTCGATGGTTTACTACATGCGCAAGGCGTGGCCGGAGATCATGGAAATCAATAAGTGACGCAGTGAAATATTTTTCACAAAGTACATTGACAGAATCAAAAGACTAGATAGAATGCGTGCCTGTTCTGCGGGAGTAGCTCAGTTGGTAGAGCGATACCTTGCCAAGGTATAGGTCGAGAGTTCGAGACTCTTCTCCCGCTCCAGAATTCAAAGGGGAAAGCGAAAGCTTTCCCCTTTTCGATTTAAGTTCTGGTTCACGGCGCGGTAGCAAAGCGGTTATGCACCGGATTGCAAATCCGAGTAGGTCGGTTCGACTCCGGCCCGCGCCTCCAAACAAAACGCAATAAATCAGCAACTTATGCGCCAGCTTTTACGCTGGCGTTTTCGTTTTTCCGCTCGATTACCGCTCAAAGCGGTTCGCTGCTACCGAAGACGATTTAATCACTGGCAAAGCGTCGGGCTGCCAGCGCCGCATTGGCTTTGGTAAGGGCTTCAGTGGTTTCTGTCAGCGCCAAGCGCATGCGCTTTAGTTCCAGCTCAAATTGAGGTCGGCGCAAGGTTCGTATGATGACGCAATCAAAATATTCATCGTCTCCTTCTCCGTGACGTACGCCATTCAGGATGACGTGCAGCTCTCCCTCGGAAACAATTTGCAGACTCAGATAAATTTCTTCCACTCTCGCGTGCAGATGCAGGTGAGTAAAGACATGGGTATGGAAGAAAATGCGCGATGGTTTGGTCAGGAATTCATCGAACCTTCGGCCTGCAATATTGGTTTCACCAATATCCAGCCATCGAGCAAAGACCGGGTTACTGAAAAGAATATGCCCGTCCTTGCTCAGTCGAACCAGCGCACATGGCATCCCCTCCGAATTAAGTATCACGATTGCGTCATCCGTTGTTCAGCAAGGTAGGCTTTGATTACCGAGGATGTTTCTAGAGGATGGCTGATATGTGGACAATGGCCGGTCGCACGCAACTGCTTAAAAACATTGTGCGGAATTGTGCGGGCCAAAAACTCCCCCACGCTTGGTGGGGCAATGGAGTCATCCATGCATTGCATGATCAAGCTTGGCACCATGAGCTTGGCCATATCGTCGCGGTTATCAGCGTAAAACGTGGCGCAAGCGAAAGCTCGTGCGGTAAGCGGGTCGGTTGCGCAGAAACTGGCCTGAAGCTCTTCGGTCAGCGAAGGGTCGTCTGCATTCTTCATGACAATAGGCGCTAGGTAGTTGGCCCAACCGAGATGGTTTTGCACCATCAGGTCAATCAAGTTGTCAATGTCAGACTTGGCAAAGCCGCCCACGTAGTCTGGATGGGCATCGATATAGCGGGGTGATGGGCAGACCATGACCAAGTTGCCGAAGGCGTCGGGGTTCTGGATCGACGCTAGCGCGCCTATCGTAGCGCTAACTGAATGACCAATGAAAATGGCATCGCGTAATTGCAATGCGCTACAAATATCAAGAACATCCTGCGTGTAGCCTGTCAGTGTGGCGTAGCGTTGCATTGAGTATGCGGCCAAGCTTGCCCCACCGCAGCCGACATAATCAAAGAGTACGATGCGATAGTCGTTTTCAAAATGCGGGACGATGCGCTTCCACATCGTTTGGTCGCAGCCAAACCCATGCGCGAAGAGCAAGACGCGCTGACCGTGGCCGAAAATGCGTACGTTGTTTCGTTCCCGAATTTCATCGCTGGAGATATTCACGGCCTGCTTTCTTGTTCGTCTGCTCGCAGAATAGCTTCAACGAGCAAATCGCGAGATGAGAAATTGTCTTTTTCCTTGGGTGGATTGATAGCTTCAGGCCATTCTGATGATTCGACAACTCATCTTCTTGCGCGCGTTGGTGCGTAACGCGGCTCGCTATTTAATCGCTTTAAGCGGTGAACGCAGTCACTGTGCCATAATTTCCGACGTTTATGGATGCAGAAACTGATGGAAATGACCGCTAAGACGCTTTACCAAAAACTCTGGGATAGCCATGTGGTTCGGACGGAACCGGACGGCACGGCCTTGCTTTACATTGACCGTCATCTGGTGCACGAAGTGACCAGCCCGCAGGCTTTTGAAGGCTTGAAGTTGGCAGGACGCAAACCATGGCGCATTTCGTCGATCGTTGCAACAGCTGACCACAACACTCCGACTCAAAATTGGGATGAGGGAATTACCGATCCGGTTTCACGTCAGCAAGTTGAAACGCTGGATGCCAATATTCGTGAAGTAGGTGCTTTGGCTTACTTTCCGTTCCGTGACAAGCGTCAAGGCATTGTGCATGTGATCGGACCAGAAAACGGGGCAACTTTGCCCGGTATGACGGTTGTTTGCGGCGATTCTCATACCTCGACGCACGGCGCGTTTGCCTGCCTTGCACACGGTATCGGTACCTCTGAGGTCGAGCATGTTTTGGCGACGCAATGCCTTTTGCAGAAAAAGTCTAAAACCATGCAAGTATGGGTGGATGGGCAGCTTGGCTTAGGGGTGACGGCCAAGGATGTTGTGCTCTCCTTGATTGGCAAGATTGGTACTGCCGGCGGCAACGGTTATGCTATTGAGTTCGCTGGACCAGCTATTCGCTCGCTGTCGATGGAAGGGCGCATGACGGTGTGCAATATGGCGATTGAGGCCGGCGCGCGCGTTGGTTTTGTAGCGGTTGATGAAGTTACCTTGGCCTATCTGAACGGGCGTGGTTTCGCGCCGCGCGATGATCAATGGGAACGTGCCGTCAGCTATTGGCGAAACTTGGTTTCTGATGAAGGGGCGGTATTTGATGCCGTTGTTAAGCTCGACGGTGCTGCGATTCGTCCGCAAGTGACCTGGGGCACTTCCCCTGAGATGGTGGTGCCTATTGACGGCGCCGTTCCGGCCCCCGAAGATTTTGCCGATCCGGTGAAAAGCGAAGGCGTCAGGCGAGCGTTGGACTATATGGGGCTTACTCCTCGCATGCCGATCACCAGTATCAGCATTGATAAAGTTTTTATTGGTTCATGCACAAACTCGCGTATTGAGGACTTGCGTGCGGCAGCGACCGTGGTGAAAGGTCGTCATGTCGCTGCTTCAGTCAAGCAGGCGCTGGTTGTACCTGGCTCAGGATTGGTAAAAGCGCAGGCTGAAGCGGAAGGCTTGGATAAGATTTTTCTCGCGGCGGGTTTTGAGTGGCGACAGCCAGGCTGTTCGATGTGCCTGGCCATGAATGATGACCGACTGGAGCCAGGCGAGCGCTGTGCGTCTACCTCGAATCGTAATTTTGAGGGGCGCCAAGGCACGGGAGGACGAACACATTTAGTTAGCCCGGCGATGGCCGCTGCCGCTGCCTTGGCTGGTCGGTTTGTCGATGTGCGCGATATTCTCTAAGGAGTGATGATGAAACATATCTTGATCGTGATTTCACTGGGGCTTGCCCTCGTCGGCTGTAATACCGTGCAAGGTATTGGTAAAGACATTAAGCAAGGTGGCGCGGTGATTGAAAAGGCTGCAAAGTAGGCATGGATCAATTTATTAAACATGATGGCTTGGTAGTGCCGCTTGATCGCTCCAACGTTGATACCGACGCGATCATTCCCAAGCAGTTCTTGAAATCAATCAAGCGTTCGGGTTTTGGTCCTAATGCGTTTGATGAGTGGCGCTATATGGATCAGGGGCAGCCGGGTATGGACAACTCCACGCGCCCTAAAAACCCCAGCTTCGTTTTGAATTTACCCCGCTACGCTGGGGCATCGATTTTGTTGGCACGCGCCAATTTTGGCTGTGGTTCGTCGCGCGAGCATGCCCCGTGGGCGCTACAAGACTTTGGCTTTCGCGCGATCATTGCCGAATCATTTGCCGATATATTTTTCAATAACTGCTTCAAGATCGGCTTGTTGCCGATTGTTTGCCCGAAGGTCGAACTTGATGCGCTGTTTGGCTTGACCGAGCACAGCACAGGATTTCGCTTGCTTATTGATTTGTCTGCTCAGGCCATTGTGCGACCGGATGGTCATGTGATTCCGTTTGCTGTGGATGCCTTCCGCAAGGAATGTTTGCTCAATGGTTGGGATGACATCGGCCTGACACTGCGTCACGCGGATGCTATTCGTGAGTTTGAAACGCGGCACAAATCAGAGCAGCCATGGTTATTTAGCTGAAAGTGAAATTATGAAAATTTGTGTGTTGGCGGGTGACGGCATTGGTCCCGAAATTACTGCCGAAGCGGTACGAGTGCTGGACGCTCTGAAGTTGGGAATTAAATTTGATGAAGCGCCGGTAGGCGGTGCCGCGTACCGCGCTGCAGGTCATCCGCTTCCAGAAAGCACGCTGAGTTTGGCAAAGTCATCTGACGCGATTTTGTTTGGCGCCGTTGGCGACTTTTCGCTCGATACCTTGCCGCGTGAGCTGCGCCCCGAGCAGGCGATTTTGGGCTTGCGTAAAGAACTTAATCTTTTCGCCAACTTTCGTCCGGCCTTGGTGTACCCGGAGCTCGTTCATGCCTCGACGCTGAAGGCCGAAATAGTAGCCGGTCTCGACATTCTGATTATCCGAGAATTGACTGGTGATATTTACTTTGGCAAGCCGCGCGGTATTGTGACGCTGCCTTCGGGAGAGCGTGAGGGCTTTGATACCATGCGCTATAGCGAGTCGGAAATTCGCCGCGTTGCGCACGTAGCATTTCAGGCCGCACGCAAGCGTGGCAAAAAGCTTTGCTCAGTTGATAAAGCCAATGTTCTGGATACGATGCAGCTCTGGCGCGAGGTCGTCATTGAGGTGTCTGCTGAATATCCCGACGTGGAGTTGTCGCATCAATATGTTGATAACGCCGCCATGCAGTTGCTGAAAAACCCGAAACAATTTGATGTGATTGTGACTGGCAATATGTTTGGTGACATCTTGTCTGATGAGGCGTCGATGTTGACCGGCTCCATTGGCATGTTGCCCTCAGCATCTTTGAATGAGCGCAACTTTGGTTTATATGAGCCTATCCATGGCTCTGCACCTGATATCGCGGGCAAAGGAGTCGCCAATCCTCTGGCTACCATTCTTTCGGCTGCCATGATGCTGCGCTACAGTTTTTCCGATATTGCATCAGCTGATCGGATTGAAGCGGCAGTTAAGCGTGTTTTGGCGCAAGGTTATCGAACCGGTGATATTGCCGAAGCCGGGGCGAACTTGGTCGGCACGCGAGCCATGGGCGATGCTGTGCTTGCTGCACTGTAAGCGTGGCTTTCATCGTAATTATTTGATTGAAAAGTGAGTGATGTCATGAAGCGAGTTGGACTGGTTGGTTGGCGAGGCATGGTCGGTTCGGTACTGATGCAGCGTATGCGCGAAGAAAATGATTTTTCGCTCATTGAGCCGGTTTTTTTTACGACTTCGAATCCCGGCGGTAAAGCTCCCCGCTTTTGTCCTGATGCGCCGGCGCTCAAGGATGCGCGCAATATTGATGAGCTTCGTGCCATGGATATCATCATCACCTGT
>CAZFSH010000026.1:0-16552 GCA_964521935.1 uncultured Propionivibrio sp. | reverse complement strand
AAGCCGCTATCACTGATTGACTGAGGGTAAAGATTGATCGCGATCGCGGTGTCGGTATCGGTATCGGTATCGGTATCGGTATCGGTTAGAGGGCTTGAAAAGTCAGTCGCTGTGAGACGGCGCAAGACTTCGGAAATCACCATCTGGTCGAACTGTTGGCACAGGTGAAAGCGCCTTGCCATGGGAATCAGCATGGTAGCCGGGATGACTTCATTGGCATCACTGAATACGCGCAGCAGAACCTCTTTATGTAGCACTGCCGGGTTTTGTTCAGCCCTTATCTCTCCACCGGCAAAGGTAGGTTGCGTGAGTAGCAGGCAATGGCGGTGATCCAGCACGCGATGCAACATTGCTGACCAGGCGCCGGCACTCAAGGCTCCGAAGCTGCCGCCGATGGCTGAACTGTGCTGATGCACGGCGTTATCACCCTTGTTTTGCGCCATACGCAGGGCCATATCGGCCTCGGAAAGCAGTACAGCTTTGCTTTGCCCCTGATAGACGGCGTAGCCAATGTGGCCAATATTGGGTGATTCAAGCAAGTCTTTGTCGCCAATGCGTTGCAGGCCATCGGCCACGCTTTTGACCAGGGCAGTGATATCGGCTTCGTCGCTATTGGCCACCACGATGGCGTAGGAGGCCCCCGCCAGACGTGCGGCAAACCCATCGAATTCCGGCAGCTTTGCGCAGGCTGCTGAAAGCATCTGGCTGACCTCGCGCAAGCGTTTGTCGCCGGCGGCAAAACCTTTGCGTTCGTTGTATTCCTTGAATTGATGTAGTTCGATGACGAGGAGTCCGCCGATACCAAAGGCTTCCGGCGTGGTCGTGAGATGGCTGAGCTGCATATCGAAATAGCGACGGTTGGCGAGGCCGGTAAGATTGTCTTTCCAGGCATCGTCGCGCATGCGTTGCAAGGCCTCGGATTGTTCGTCGAACATTTCCTTGACCTTGCGCGTCATCAGATTCATCGCTTCAACGACGCTTCGTAGTTCCAACGTCCACGGTAGCTGTTGTTGCATCGGGTATTCCCGGTCACAAATCGCTCGCGCTTGCGCTTCGACTTCTTGCAATGGGCGCAAAACCAGGCGTAAGGCGCTGACGCCCAGCCCCAGCACCACGGCGGAGGTGCCAAGGAACCACCAGAAAGCTTCGACGCTGTTGCGCCACAGGGTTGCGTAGGCGTAGCCGGGATTGGCACTGATGCGCAGTGTCCCCGCCTGGCTCCAGCCCGCCATGACCATGGCCTCACCAGCGGGCGTTTGCAAGGGGATGGCGCTGACAAACCAAGCGGGTACGCCCTCAAACTGGACTTCCTGACGACGTTCGATAAGGGCTTTGCCATCATTGTCGAGTAGGCTGATTTCTTGATAGTAACCACTGTCTGAGACGGCATCCAGCAAGCGCTCGACAATCACTATTTCCTTGCTGGCCATGTGTGGCGAGATCGACAGGCCCAGTGAAGTGGCCATATCTTGCGAGATCGTTTGCAGCTGACTGTTCAGGTAGTCGCGCGTATTTTTGACGTTGATCGCGATCGAGCCTGCAAAGAGCAGGGCAAACAGGCTAACGATCAGAATGACGAGTTGGCGTAATAGTGTCATGGGGTACCCCTTATTTCAGTTCTTGGCCCATGCGGGCCATCATTTCTTGCCACAGGCTGATTTGTCCGGTGCCGCCGACTTTGTTAGCTTGGCCGGGGCGGCCGGCACTACGTTCTTTAGCTAGCCACAGCCCGTCGCCGTTAAAACTGTAAATCGGCAGCAGGTCTGTGCGCTGATTGGCGGGGCGAATATGGGGCACCAAGTTGTCCAGCACGAGCGGGATCGCATCGGGCTTGCTGAAATAAGTGAGCACCATATGCGCTTGATCGCCTGGCGGTTGATTGAAGGCTTTGACGTAGGTAATGCGTAGTTTTTCCATAGGAAAGCCAAGCGCCAGCAAGCTGAAGTATTTGGCAATCGCGTAATCTTCGCAGTCGCCACCATTGCTGGCGAGTAATTCAACCGGTGTAGCCCAGTAGTCGCGAATGCCCCAATGTTCAATGTCGGAATTGAACGGGACTTTGTTGAAGAAATCGTTGGCTAGACTAAGCTTGTCCGGGTCGGATTTTTTGCGATTATCGGCAATCAGCTTGACCCAGTCTTGCAGGCGGTTTCTGGCGCCGACACCGTATTTGCGCTCGGCACTGGCAATCACCTTTTCAGTTAGCTGAAGGGCGGCTTCCTGGGCAAAAAGGTAAGCGCCACTACCCAGGGATAACAAGGCTGCGGTGGTTAGCGTTAGCCGCAGCAGACGATGCATGATCTTGATTTTGTAACGAAGCGAGATGAGGGCGACGAAAGGAATAAGCCAAATGGTTGCCGATAGTAGCCGCAGCGATTAGTCGCCGAGTTGGGCTTCGGCGCGTGGTGTGATGTTCAGCACGTTGAACAATGTGCCGGTATCGGCGAGCAGACGATAGCGCGCAAACAACTCGACAAACTGACCATTGACGTAGTTGGTCTGTGCGGTGAAAAACTCGTTTTCGGAGTCCAGAAGATCGAGTAGCGAACGTTGGCCAATAGCAAATTGTTTTGTGTAGGCCTCGCGGGTCATGTGGCTCGACTCGGCATGCTGTCGCAGGTTAGGCAGACGATCACGAGCAGAGGTGAAGGCGCTCCACGAAAGCCGAACGGTTTGTTCCAACTGGCGTTCGGCGCGGCGGAGTACTTCCTGGCTTTCTTGCGCAAGATGTCTGGCTTCATCAATTTTGGCAAAGTCGGCACCACCCGAAAATAATTTGTAGCGTAGTTGCAGCATGGCGTATCGGTTGTTGTCGAACGGGTCGTCAAAGCCATTGCGGTAATTGGTTTTTGTTTTGCCTACCTCAAGATCCAATCGTGGAGAGAGGTCGGAACGGGCCGCAGCGACTTGTGCTTTTGCGGCTGAAATGTCAGCGCGGGCAGCTTCAAGTAATCGATGGTTCTCTAACGCTGTGGCTACCGCGGCATCGGCATTGCTCGGTAGCGAAGCTGGAGGCGGGGCTTCGGGCAGAACAAGGCTCTTGGGCAACTCGCCAACAGTCAGTTTGTAATTTATTTTTGAGACATCAATGTTGGCCTCTGCGGCGGTCAGATTGGCGCGGGAAAGCGCCAGACGCGCTTCGATCTGATCTTGGTCTGCACGCCGGCCGACTCCGCTGTTGGTGCGTAACTTGATCTGGTCATACGTGCGCTCGTGCGCCGTTAGATTGTCTTTAGTCAGCTTGTACACCGCTTCCTGGCGCAATACTTCCAGGTAGTTTTCAATCGCTTTCAAGCTAGTTTGCTCAGAGACGGCCGCGACACGATGGCCAGCCGACTCGGTGCGAGCGATATTGCGGTCAACTTCAAAAAACGTTGCGAAGCCATCAAACAACATTTGTGTCAGGGTGATAGCGCTCTCTTTTCGGTCTTGCCGCAGCGGGTCATTCGGGCTGTAAGTGCGGGTCGTATTATTGAAACGGTCTTCTTTACCTTTGCCGGCACGTAGTTCGATCTGAGGCAGGTAGGCGGCGCGGGCTTTGGATACCCCTTCGCGAGCCTGCATGTGTCGCTCGACTTCAATGAGGATGTCCGGGTTTGTCGCCAGTGTTTGCTCGATGGCTTCTTTCATCGTTTGCGCGCAGGTCGGGTTTGGGAGCGCGACGATACTCACCGACAGCGCCACCAGTAAGCGTGAGAAAGTCGTCATGAGCACTGTGCGAAAAGTTGTTGCTTAGCGACGGTCAGCACAGGTGGGATCGTTTTTGTTGGGTTGATGCGTATTGATGACGCTGTTGGTTTCCAGCTGGCGGAATGCGCCTTGAACTCCGGCAGGGAATTCTGACAGGGAGGCAGCACGGGCTTTGGTGACCAAGTCTGACACTAGTCCGGTCGGCTGTTTCCCCGCGGCAAACACCTCTTCGCCGCCACGATTGGTAGCTGAAATGGCGCCTTCCAAGACGTGCATATGGAGTTGCCCCGTGTCATCGAGAAATAACTGGTAATCGGTACCTCGTATACCCACGGTGGCGACAGTAGTTTTTACCTTGACCTCGCCGGGATTGAGTTTGCCTAGCAAGCCAGTTACCGAGCGCATACCCCCTTGTATGAGCGTTGAAGTGAAACTACCCTCCGCGGGCTTGTGGGCGTTGAATTTGTAGTTGTCGAGGTTGTATGTCGTGTTTGCCGAGAGCGCTACGATCTCGCCATCATCGAAACGCAGTGTCGTGCCGCTGGCGGCCGCAGTCTTGATCGAGGCACCACTTTCAACCCGCTGGCCTTCGGCGAGAGGGCCGGTGCTACCCGATTTCGGGGTCAGCGTTACCATTCCCGTGACCGCTACCGCCGTGGCCGCAGCCCATACCTGAAGCGGCAGGGCAAATAGCCAAAAGGCCGCCAAAACAGGTAGCCACAGAGGGAACAGTTGGGGGAGAGCGGTTTTTTTCGTCATCGGCGAATCTTATGCCATGAAATTTGATTTGTAATCGCTAATGTTGGGTGGTGATAGGACATAAATTTCGATTTTTTTGGCGTTTCTTATGGTTTTTGTAATTTGGCGCGGTGCGCTGCCGCTTGAGAAGTTGCGCCATATTTGTGATTCGTCAAGTTAATGATGCTGCGGTGTCGCAATGGCAATGCCATTGCTACTAGATGGGGGGGGCATGGCATGTGAGGCAATGCCAGGGGACTCCGGGCATCTTATAGAATCCGCCAATGTCCGTTTCTACTCTTCAGCCCGATTCGTCGGGCGACGTTGTGTTGCGCTACGTTGCGCTGGTGCCTGCCGCAGGTTCGGGTGCGCGTATGGCCGGTTATGGTGGTGGGGTACCCAAGCAATATATTGATTTGGCAGGTAAACCCATGATCTGGCACGCGCTCGCTACGCTCTGTGCCGTGGCCTGTATTGAGCGTGTGTATGTTGTGCTTTCCCCTGACGATCAGGGGTGGCAGCCTGCCGAGTTTGCGTCCTTGTCGGCAAAGTTGGTCGTGTTGCGCTGCGGTGGCGAGACGCGTGCGCAAAGTGTTTCCAATGGTTTGGCGGTTCTTGAGCAGGATTTTTCTGGCCCGTCTCACGAAGCAGTTTCAGGCGAGCCATCGGTACGGGTGCTGGTGCACGATGCGGCACGACCATGCCTTGAGCTTGGGCAGGTTGAGACCTTGATTCGTGAGGTGGGTGCAGCGCAGTCTGGTGGTTTGCTTGCTGTACCCGTGGCCGATACGCTGAAGCGTGCTGAGCGGTGTAGCGAAAACGCGACGCTCTCTGTCGCCGCGACAGTCTCACGTGATGGCTTGTGGCAAGCGCAAACCCCTCAGTTGTTTCCCTGCGACGTATTGCGCAAAGCCCTTGCACTGGCCCCGCAGGTGACTGACGAAGCCAGTGCCGTGGAAGTTTTGGGCTTGCACCCGCTGCTAGTCGCCGCGGATAGCACCAACTTCAAAGTGACCTACCCGAGTGACTTGGCCCTGGCAACCTTGATTTTGCGTGCGCGTGAGTCATTGCTTGATTAACGTTCCATTTATTGAAAGATTGCTGATGCCTGTGCCGTTTCGTGTTGGTCTTGGTTATGACGTGCATGCCCTGACGCCTGGACGAGCCTTGATTCTGGGGGGGGTGAGCATCCCCCATAGTCAAGGCTTGCTCGGTCATTCGGATGCTGATGCCTTGCTCCATGCCATTACCGACGCGTTGCTCGGTGCCGCTGGTTTGGGCGATATTGGTGGCATGTTTCCCGATACCGATGCGCGCTGGCAAGGGGCGGATAGTCGCATGCTGTTACGTGGCGCGCATGCTGAAGTCATAAAGGCTGGCTGGCAGGTCGCCAATATTGACGCGACCATCATTGCGCAAGCCCCGCGCATTGCGCCCTATGTGAGCCAAATGCGTGCCACGATTGCTGCGGACTTGGCGGTCGATATTGCCCAAATCAACATCAAGGGCAAGACCACCGAGCGCTTGGGTTTTGTTGGTCGCGGTGAGGGCATTGCCGCCGAAGCGGTCGCTTTGTTGATGCGTGCTGACGCGGGTATTTCAGCATGACTTCGATAAGTTCCCGCTTCATGCCCGCTAATCCCGCTACTCGGCAGCGCGTTTTTTTTGCGCTGTGGCCCGATGAAGAAACGGCGGAGCATTTGCATGCCTTGGCCGGCAATCTGGTTGAACATGGTCGTGGTGGTAGCCATAGGGGTAACCACAGCGCCAACCACCTTGGTACACGTAGCCGCGGCCATCATGGTGGTCGCGTTGTTGCCGAGCACGACTTGCACCTTACCCTGGCATTTGTTGGCTCGGTCGATAGCTCCACACTCGATCAACTGTGCGTCGCCGCGTCCGAACTGGCCTTGCCAGCTGTGTCGGTACGGCTGGATAAGCTTGGCTTTTGGCCGCGTGGTGGCGTGGTCTATGCCGGCTGCCATGATGGCGATGCCAGTCGTGATCTCTTGAGGCTGATGCGTTCGGTTATTGGTCTTCTTGATACGCTACATTTGCCTCACGACCACCGGTCGCTCTCGCCCCACGTGAGCCTGGCGCGCAACGTCCGTGGCATCGACTTGCCACGATTGGGTACGCCGTTTCATTGGCAGGCCAGAACGTTTGCCTTGGTGCGCTCTGTCTTACAGCCGTCCGGAGCACGATATGAAACGCTGGCGGAGTGGCCCTTGCTTGAGGCTGGAGAGGGAATGTCCGGTAGCATGTGCCAACACACGACTAGGTAAGGACAGTACATGACCGTCGTAAAAAGTCTTTTTCGAAAACGAATGATGGCGCCGCGCTTGCAGCGCTTGGCTGGCCTGTCCTTGTTTTCTGCTTTGACCGCGAGCGAACTACGTATCGTCGATGGTCTCTTGCATCAGCGTGATTACCTCAAGGGTGAAGTCATTTTTGATGAGGGTGAGGAAGGTCAGGCGCTTTACATCATTCTCGATGGTTCTGTGGACATTCGGCGTCAGCATGTGAAGGACGACGGTCTGTTGGCCGAACTGCAACCCGGGGCTTTATTTGGCGATATGGCCTTGCTGGATAATTCGCCCCGCGCCGCGCAAGCCAGGGCGGCGGAGACTACTTCACTGGCGGTACTGTTTCGCGAAGACTTTCTCGCCTTGATGGATACGCATGCGCGCATCGCATCGAAAGTTGCCTGGCAACTGGCCCGCCAGATGGGCGCACGCGTGCGCCAACACGTCGGTGAGCGCTCCCCGATACGGCAGCAGCTATGAGTTCTCGGGAATGAGTCATACGGGAGATTCACCGGTGTATGCCGGACAAAACCAGCTGCGCCGTTCGGTGCGCCAAGATGCCGGCCCGGTTGTCTGGGCGGCGATTCTCGGGGTGACCTGTTTGTTGCTGTTTTTGTTCCAGAAAATACTCTGGCTGGTCGTGCCCATGCTGCTCGGCCTCATTCTGTATTACTTGCTTGTCGGGCTAGCGCAGTGGCTCATTTTTCATGGTCAGACGCGGGAGGCCGCCGCCGGCTGGGTGATGGGGGGCTTTATTCTCGTGTTGCTCGGGGCTGTCGTTGCCGCTGTGCCCTGGATGGCCTCGCGCCTGAGTGACTGGCAGTTTTTTCTGACGCGTTATTTTCATGGTGGCATGCAATGGCTGGCGGACAGCTTGCGCTGGCTGGAAGCCAGTTGGCCACTGTTACATCAAGCGGGTCTGGCAGAGCAATTCACGCTCAAGATTTCGAGTGGGTCGAATGATTTGTTGGGCAATATTGAAGTGGTGGTGCTGGGCATTGCCGCGTGGGCGCCTTCTTTGGTGCTGAGTCCATTTTTGGCATTTTTCTTTTTGCGCGATGGCGTGAGCTTCAAGCGCTTTCTTAGCCGTGCCGTGCCAAATGCATTTTTTGAGCGCAGTTTGGCGTTAATGCACGACATTGATCAAACCTTGCGAGCCTATTTTGTCGGCTTGATTCAGCTGACCGTGCTCGATACCCTCAGTCTTGGGCTGGGCTTGTGGTTGCTTGGCTTCCCCGGGCCCTGGGTGCTGGGTTTGTTGTGTGCGGTGTTTGCCTGGGTGCCTTATGTCGGCTCGATTCTCGGTGGCGTGCTGGTGGTGCTGGTGGCGGCGACCGACTTTCCCAGTGATGCGGCCATGGCTTATTGGGCTATTGGCTTGTTTGTTGTAGTTCGCTTGCTGGATGACTTTTTGTATATGCCACTGACGATCGGCAAGAGCTTGCACATGCACCCCTTGGTGACGGTGGTCATGATTTTTGTCGGCGGTGCCATTGCGGGCATTAGCGGTTTGATGCTGGTGTTGCCATTGCTCGGCGTGGTGATGGTGATAGGCTCCGCCATTGGGCAGGTGGTGACCGATGAGCGCTTGCTGGCGCGCCATCGGTACGCCACGAAATTACGCCGCATCAACGCTGCCCGCGACTTACGTTAAGCGGCGGGGGCGTCGGCACGATTGCGCATGTGCAAGGCAAGGTCGCTCAAGGCATTTTCAAGCCAGTTTCGCAGCCCTTGGTCGATGACCGTTTCGTGTAGTGCTTGGCGCATGCACAGCATCCACTGCGCTGCTTCAGCGCTGGCGATAGGAAAGGGTAAATGGCGTGCCCGGAGCCGCGGGTGACCAAACTGTTCCACATAAAGGGGTGGTCCACCGAGCCAGCCACTGAGAAACATGAATAGCTTTTGTTCTGAGCCGGCGAGATTTTCCGGGTGTAGCTGGCGGATCGCATAGGTTTCGGGAAGTGTATCCATCAGCTCATAAAATCGTTTGACGATGCGTTTTACGACCACCTCGCCACCGAGAAGTTCATAGGGAGTGGTCTCTGGTGTGGGTTGGAAATGGGTGCTCATCGTGTTCAGGAGGTCGCCGTTTCGGCGGTATTGATGGGGAGGCGGATTTCAGCACGCAAACCACCGCCCTCGCGTGCCAGCAAGCTGAATGTGCCACCATGGGTTTGTGCTACACGCTCGACGATGGCCAGCCCCAAGCCTGCTCCGGTGACGTTGCTGCGGGCGTTGTCCAAGCGTGTGAATGGGCGTTTCAGACGTTCCACTTCGCTGGGCGGAATACCTGGGCCGCGATCAAGCACGGCAAAGACTACCGAGGTTTTCGTCACGTGGCATTCCAGCGTAATGGGAGCACCCGCGGCGTAGCGCAAGGCATTGTCGATCAGGTTAGTCAGTGCCCGGCGCAAGGATTTAGGGCGCGCTTGCAGGGCCAGCTTGGCAAAAGTCAGTCGCTGTGGCACGGCGCCTTTTGTACTTTCTTCGCTTTCGTCGAGCCAGTGTGTTTCAAGGGAAATTTGTCTGCGGGCGTACTGGGTGACGATGTCCTCGACCAATTCCGTGAGCACAATGGCGCTGGGTGGTTCGCCACCATCGGCTCGCGCAAAGTCGAGAAACTGGCTGATCGTGGCGTCCATGTCTTCAATATCGGCGCACATACCCTCGCGCATGGACTCATCGGCAGTCATTTCGATACCCATGCGCAAACGCGTGAGCGGGGTGCGTAGATCATGGGAAATGCCTGCGAGGATCAGGGCTCGATCCTGGTCGAGCCGTTCGAGTGCAGCATTCATTTGATTGAACGCGCGTGCGACCGTAGCGATTTCGGAAGGGCCGTCTTCATCCAATACCGGCGGGGTTTTACCGGCGCCAATTTTGCGCGCCGCAACGGCGAGCGTACGCAAGGGGCGGGAAATACGAAAGACAATCAGCCAAGCGCCCATGAGCGAGAGCAACATGGCGGCGATAGCCCAGCCTACCCAGCTAACCGGGAAGCGGTGTTCAATGCGCTCGCGCGGCAGGACAACCCAGAATTCATCTTCGTCGTCTTCCTGAATACGGAAACTGACAAACAGTCCGTTTTCGCTGTTGCGTTTGAGACTCAGTCGGGTTGTCGGCCCGAGCGCTTCACGCACGTGCGTCTGGACCAACTCCAGAAACGGGTCGCGGGGCAGGGGCTCGACAAGGTCAGTCGCTTCGGCCGGGTAGATGTGGATGCCTTCGCGATCGGAGAGCTCAAGGAGCACGCCCAGACGTGCTTCCTCGCGTGCCGAGACAAGCGTGACACGCGTGAGATTGGCGACGGACACCAGAGTTTGTGCCAGTTGGTGAGCGCGGGGTTCGCGCTCGTAGGCCGAAAAAATAGCAAACCACGCCGCCACTGACAGCAACATGAGCAAGGCGACCAGTACAAAAGTACGCCAGAGCAGCGAACGCGGGAAAAAGCGTTGGCTAGAAAAGCGCCGCAATACTGCCACGATGGAAATTAAGGTGCCGCATTAAGGTGCAGGATAGGCGGCACTGTTACGATTCGGCCTTGGCGCCATCGGGAACAAAGACATAGCCAAAGCCCCAGACGGTTTGAATGTAACGGGGTTTGGCCGCATCTTCTTCAACCAGCTTGCGCAGGCGTGATACCTGCACGTCAATGGCGCGATCGAATACTTCGTATTCGCGGCCGCGCGCCAATTCCATGAGCTTGTCGCGGCTCATCGGCTGGCGTGGGTGCTCCAACAGCACTTTTAGCAGGCCAAATTCGCCGGTGGTGAGCAAGGTTGTCTGGCCGTCGCGGATCAGCTCGCGCGTCCCCAGATTGACTTCCACTTTTCCGAAGCGTACGACATCATCAATCAGTGTCGGCGCGCCCGGTGGCGTGGACGGGGCACGTCGGCGCAATACGGCATGAATGCGTGCCACCAGCTCACGTGGGTTGAATGGTTTGGGCAGGTAATCATCGGCACCCATTTCGAGGCCAACAATGCGATCCACCTCATCGCCTTTGGCGGTGAGCATGATGATGGGAATACTTTCCTTCGCTCCGCGCAGGCGACGGCAGATGGCCAGACCATCTTCGCCGGGAAGCATAAGATCTAGCACCAGCAGATCGTAAAGCTCGCGCGACAACGCCCGATCCATGCCTTCGGCATCGGGCACGACTTTGGTCGCAAAGCCTTGTTCGTTAAGGTAGCGTTCAAGTAATTGACGCAGACGAAGATCGTCGTCAACCACGAGAATTTTTTGTTTTTGGTTGCTCGCGTCGGCGGGCCGCAGATTGGCTGATGTATTCATAGTGCGAAATGCTAGCGAGTGAAATTGGCGAACACTAGCGTGGATTACATCCGATTACAAACCGCCCATTGCAGCCTTGCAGTCGCCACCTACAATCCGACCAATGCATCTCCCCAGCGTTCCTAATGCTTAATTCTCTTGAAAGTATGCAGCTGACTTTACACCGGCCCATGAGAAAGCAACGACAACGTGTGAATAAATCAGTGTGCTTTGGTCCCGTTAGCCCGTTTTTTTTGCGGGTGTTATGGCTCTGGCGTTTGTGTCAGGGGCTGGTGGCACTGACTTTGGCTGCCACGAGTTTTTCGGCACAGGCACAGCAGCGACGTGATGCCCTGCCACCGATGACGCCGATGTTTTCCAGTTCCACGGCTGAGGCGGCACAGGACGCCGAGTTTCGCCAACAAAAACGGATGCGTTGGCTTAAGGAGGCCAACGGAGCACTGCCCGCTGATAGCGAGGTGAATGCTGCGCCAGAGGTGTCGCCGTCATCTCAGCCGTCGCGCATGCACGGCATGTCGCGTGAAGAGCGTCGGCGCTTGCGCCGGGATATTCTCGAAGCTGGCTACACCGCGTATTCGCCCGGTGTGCCGGGTGTGCAGTCAAATGGGCAACTTGGTGTGGCGCCCAGTGCCCAATCGTTCATGGGGCGAGGCCCCGAGCGTTAGTACCGCAGCGCGAAACCTAAAGATCAAGCTCTCCATCAGTCACGCTTGCTACGCATGAGCTGGGCTTTCTCGCGTTCCCAGTCGCGCTTTTTATCCGTTTCACGTTTGTCATGCTGCTTCTTGCCTTTGGCCAGACCAACCGCCAGCTTGACGCGACCGCGTACAAAATGAAAATCGAGTGGTACTAGCGCGTACCCGGCACGTTCAACCTTGCCGATCAATTTGCTGATTTCTGCCCGGTGCATGAGAAGCTTGCGTGTGCGTACCGGGTCGTGCTTGGTATGCGTTGAGGCTTGGATCAAGGGGGAAATATGGGCGCCGAGCAAAAATATTTCGCCATTCTTGATCAGGACGTAGCTTTCCTTGATCTGCGCGCGGCCAGCGCGAATCGCCTTGATTTCCCAACCTTCCAATACGATGCCGGCTTCAAAGCGGTCTTCAATGAAGTAGTCGTGAAAAGCTTTTTTGTTATCGGCGATGCTCATGCTGGAAGTGCTCTTTGGCGAGTGCAGACGTAGAATCCCCATTTTAGGCGTGCATCGCCTCTCATCTCTGGAATTCATGAGCGTTGTTGAAAAATCAGTCCTGATCGAGCGCACGGCGACGCAGATGTTCGATATGGTTGATCGCGTTGAGGACTACCCGAAATTTTTGCCATGGTGCGGCGGTTCGCAAGTGCTGGAGCGTACTGACACGCTCACGGTTGCGCGCATTGACATCGCGTATGGGGGGATCAAGTCCTATTTTTGTACTAACAATACTAAAGATCACCCGACGCAAATGCGCATTCATCTCAAGGAGGGGCCATTTACCCGCATGGAAGGGCATTGGCGCTTTACGCCCTTGGGAGATACGGCGTGCAAAATTGAGTTTGCCTTGAGCTATGAGTTTTCCAGCCAGGTGCTGGCCAAATTGATGGGGCCGGTGTTTGGGCAGATTGCGGAAAATATGGTGGAGTCTTTTGTTACGCGCGCCAGGAGTCTGCATGGCTGATGTAGCGGAAACCATCACTGTTGAGGTGGTTTATGCCAAACCCGAGCGACAAGAGGTCGTCAAGCTTAAATTAGCGCCGGGTGCGACGGTGGCTCAAGCGGTAGATGCTAGTGGGTTGTTGATGAAGTATCCGGAAATTGATTTACAAATCAACAAGCTGGGTGTGTTTGCAAAATTGGTCAAAGTGGATGCCGTTTTACGTGATCGCGACCGGGTAGAAATTTACCGCCCGCTGATTGCTGACCCCAAAGAGGTGCGTAAACAGCGCGCGGCGGCCGGAAAAGTGATGAAAAAGGGCGGTAGCGAGGCCGAGTAAGTCACTTTTTCCCGCCGAAAGTCAGTCGCTGTAGGACGGCGCTTAGCTCGCTCAGATGCCTATAATGGCGTTTTGGCACGAGGGAATACATCATGCGAATACTCCAGAAGGCGCTGACGTTCGACGACGTCCTCCTGGTTCCTGCCCATTCGGCAATCCTTCCCCGCGACGTTTCGTTGGCTACGCAGCTGACGCGCAAAATCCGGGTCAATCTCCCACTGGCCTCAGCCGCGATGGATACCGTGACCGAGTCGGGTCTGGCTATTGCCTTGGCGCAAGAAGGCGGCATGGGCATCATCCACAAAAACCTTAAGCCGAAAGCGCAAGCCGCTGAAGTGGCAAAGGTCAAGCGCCACGAGACCGGCGTGCTGAAAGACCCGATTACCATTCCGCCGACGATGACGGTGCGTGAGGTTGTTGCGCTAACGCGACAGCACAAAATCTCTGGCTTGCCTGTGGTTGAGGCTGGCAAGGTGGTTGGTATTGTGACCAACCGCGACCTGCGCTTTGAAACCCGCCTTGACGAAAAAGTCGGCAACATCATGACGCCGCGCGATCGGCTGATCACGGTAAAAGAAGGCGCAAGCCTTGAGGAAGCCAAGGCATTGATGCATGCCCATCGTCTGGAGCGTGTGCTGGTTATCAATGATGCCTTCGAGTTGCGCGGTCTGATGACCGTGAAAGACATTCTGAAATCCTCCGAGCACCCGAATGCATCAAAAGATGAAAGCGGTCGTTTGCGCGTTGGCGCAGCAATCGGTGTGGGCGAAGGCAATAAAGAACGCGCTGAACTGCTCGCTGAGGCGGGTGTAGACGTCATTGTGGTGGATACCGCTCACGGCCACTCCGAAGGGGTGTTACGCTCGGTTCAGTGGGTGAAGATGCGCTTTCCGCACGTTGAAGTTATTGGCGGCAACATTGCTACGGCCGATGCGGCCAAGGCATTGGTTGATCATGGTGCCGATGGTGTCAAAGTCGGTATCGGCCCGGGCTCGATTTGCACTACGCGTATTGTCGCGGGCGTTGGCGTACCGCAGATTACCGCCATCGATATGGTGTCGAACGCGTTAGCGTCAACAGGCGTGCCGATGATCGCTGACGGTGGTATTCGTTACTCTGGTGACATTGCCAAAGCGATTGCAGCGGGAGCCAATGCTGTTATGCTCGGTGGCTTGTTTGCCGGTACCGAAGAGGCGCCGGGTGAAACAGTGTTATTTCAGGGCCGTTCCTATAAGTCCTACCGTGGCATGGGCTCTTTGGGCGCGATGAAGGAGGGGGCGGCAGATCGCTACTTTCAGGATTCAGACGCCAATGTCGAAAAGTTGGTTCCGGAAGGTATCGAAGGCCGTGTTCCTTACAAAGGCCCGGTTGGCGCGGTTATTCACCAGCTTATGGGCGGATTGCGCGCTGCCATGGGGTACGTGGGCTGTGGCACCATAGACGAAATGCGCAAAGAAGCGCAGTTTGTCGAAATAACTTCTGCCGGCATTCGTGAATCCCACGTTCATGACGTTCAGATCACCAAGGAAGCACCGAACTATCACGTCGACTGATGTGATGTGTTGAACCCAAGGCGGCCAAGGTTTTCCTTCGCCGCCTTTTTTGATTGCACAAGATCATGGCCCATCAAAAAATTCTCATCCTCGATTTCGGCTCCCAAGTGGCGCAGCTGATTGCCCGGCGTGTTCGCGAACATCAGGTGTATTGCGAACTGCATTCCTTTGATGTCACCGAAAGCTTTATTCGCGATTACGCGCCCACAGGCATTATTTTGTCTGGCGGGCCGAATTCGGTTTATGAGGCCGAAGAATGGCGAGCACCCCAAGTTGTTTTTGAGTTGGGCGTTCCCGTTTTGGGCATTTGCTACGGCATGCAGACGATGGCGCAGCAACTCGGCGGCAAAGTGGAGAGTTCGCACAAGCGTGAGTTCGGTTATGCCGAAATGCGCGCACAGGGACATTCCAAGCTATTTCAAGGTATCCAAGATCGCAGCAACGCCGACGGCCATGGTTTGCTGGATGTGTGGATGAGTCATGGTGATAAAGTCACCGAGCTACCGCCGGGATTTACCATCATTGGTAGCAACGCTGCTACCCCCATTGCGGCGATGGCGGACGAGACACGGGGCTTTTATGCGGTGCAATTTCACCCAGAAGTGACCCATACGCTCAAAGGCAAAGAGATCATTGGGCGCTTTGTGCGCGATATTTGCGGCTGTCGTGGCGATTGGACTATGCCCAATTACGTCAACGAAGCGATCGATAAAGTCCGCCAGCAAGTTGGTGCTGAAGAAGTGATCCTCGGTTTGTCCGGTGGCGTTGATTCATCGGTGGTTGCGGCCTTGTTGCATAAGGCGATTGGTGATCAACTGACGTGTGTATTTGTGGATAACGGCTTGTTACGCTTGAACGAGGCCGAGCAAGTAATGGATACTTTTGCGCGCAATTTAGGTGTCAAAGTTATTCATGTTGATGCAACGGCTCAGTTCATGGGACACCTTACAGGCGTATCTGATCCCGAGCAAAAGCGCAAAATCATCGGTCGAGAGTTTGTCGAAGTATTTCAGGCCGAAGCCAAGAAATTGCCCAATGCCAAGTGGTTGGCGCAAGGGACGATTTATCCTGATGTGATCGAGTCTGCAGGAAGCAAGACCAAAAAAGCGCATACGATCAAGAGCCACCATAATGTCGGTGGCCTTCCCGAAACGCTGAATCTCAAACTCCTTGAGCCATTGCGCGAGTTGTTCAAAGACGAAGTGCGAGAACTTGGGGTTACCCTTGGCTTGCCGCATGAAATGGTTTATCGCCATCCTTTCCCGGGCCCAGGTTTGGGGGTCCGAATTCTTGGGGAAGTGAAGAAAGAGTTCGCTGACCTGCTGCGTCGCGCTGATGCAATTTTTATTGACGAATTGCGCGCGGCAGACTGGTACGACAAAACATCACAAGCCTTCGCCGTATTTTTACCGGTTAAAAGCGTGGGTGTGATGGGTGATGGGCGTACTTACGAGTATGTTGTGGCGTTACGAGCCGTTCAGACCTCTGACTTTATGACGGCACAATGGGCCGAATTGCCGCACAGCTTGCTCGGGAAGGTGAGCAATCGCATCATCAACGAGGTGCGGGGCATTAATCGCGTGGTTTATGACATTTCAGGAAAGCCTCCGGCGACTATTGAGTGGGAATAATTCGACGTCTGGCAACTGCCAGCAGCAGCTGGCAATAGACCTAAACAAGCCCGTGATTTCACGGGCTTTTTTGTTGGTTTAGGTGGCAACGACAGGCAACGACAGTAAGCACCCGGCAAAGTCAGGTTGACACCGGTACGTGATGCGGCGCCGAGAAAGGTCAGGCGGGCCGCCAACTGTGCGGCAGCAGTTCCTCGATGCGACTGGCCGGCTGCGTAGGCAAGCGCGTCAGCACATCCTTGAGATAAGCAAACGGCTCATGCCCATTGAGCTTGGCCGACTGGATCAGACTCATGATCGCCGCCGCCCGCTTGCCGGCCCGCAAGCTTCCAGCAAAGAGCCAGTTCGAGCGTCCGAGGGCAATCGG
>CAZFSH010000025.1:0-16597 GCA_964521935.1 uncultured Propionivibrio sp. | reverse complement strand
ACCCTGCCTGTGGCGCCTGGGGTGGAATGGCTGCGCATGCCGCTGCCCTTTGCACTCGACCATATCAACCTGTGGCTGGTTGACGAAGGCAACGGCGGCTTCGCGGCGATTGATACCGGTTTCTCGCTCGATCCAGTCAAGGACGCCTGGAAGTCAGTCGCTGTGGGACGGCGCTTGACCCGCAGCATTGTCACGCACGGCCACCCGGATCATCTGGGCCTTGCCGCCTGGCTGGAGCAGGAGTACGGCGCACCCTTGTGGATTACCCAGGGCGAATACACCACGGCGCAGCTGATCATCGAGCAAGTGGCTGCTTACCATGTGGATGTCATGCTGGGCTTTTTTGCTGAGCACGGTCTGGATGCGACGCGCCTCGATGGGTTGCGCAAGCGCGGCAATGGCTTCAAGTTTGGCGTGCCGCAGCTACCCAAGACCTTTCGCCGCATTTTCCCCGGCGATGCGCTGCGCATTGGCGCGCACGACTGGCAAACGATCATGGGCTATGGCCATGCGCCCGAGCATGCGGCGCTGTATTGCGCGGATCTGGGTGTGCTGATTTCCGGCGACATGCTGCTGCCGCGCATTTCGACCAATGTGCCGGTCTTGTCGACCAATCCGCATGACAACCCGCTGAAGCGCTTTCTCGATTCGATCACGCTGTTTCTGGCCCTGCCGGATGACACGCTGGTGCTGCCTTCGCACGGGCGTCCCTTCCGTGGCATACATGAACGCGTGCGCCAGTTGCAGGCGCATCACGATTCGCGCTTTGCCTTGCTTATGGCCAATGTCGATACGCCGAAAACCGCCGCGGAGCTGATCCCGGTGCTGTTTGAGCGTGACATTCCTGACCCGCATCAGGTCATGTTCGCCATGGGCGAAGCCATCGCCCATTTGAATTATCTGGAACACCAAGGCCATCTTGTGCGCAGGCATGAGAACGGCATTACCCGCTACATCAAAAACTGACCGTCAAGAAAGGACGTCTCATGAGTGCACCGGAAGCCTACGAGAAACTTAACCCTGCAGAAGTCGCGCAGATTTACGCGGAAGTCGCCCAGCGCTCCGCCCGTTTGATCGCGGCCCACCTGAAGCGTCAGGCCAAGAAAGGCCTGAAAGCGCCCAGCGATGACTTGGGTATTGCCAAGGCGTTTCTGGAAATGATGGGCAAGATGCTGGCCAACCCGCTGCCCGTGATTCAGGCACAGATGGGGCTGCTCAACGATTACGTCGCGCTGCTGCAGCATTCCACCCTGCGCATGATGGGACTGGCCGCACCCCCCGTGGCCGCGCCGCGTAAAGGCGATAACCGCTTCAAGGCCGCCGAGTGGGAAAGTCACTTCCTGTTTGACTTCATCAAGCAAAGCTACCTGATCAGCGCGCGGCATGTGCATGACGTGGTGGGCAATGTGCAGGGCATGGACGAAATTTCACGCAAGAAAGTCACCTTCTTCACGCGCCAGTTTGTCGATACGCTGTCGCCGGCAAACTACGCCATGACCAACCCGGACGTGCTGCGCGAAGTGGTGCGCACCAAGGGTCAGAGCCTGCTCAAGGGCTTCCGCAACCTGCTGCGCGACATCGACGAAGACAGCGGCCAGCTGCGCGTGCGCATGACCGACACAGCCGCCTTCGAACTCGGGCGTAACGTCGCGGCGACGCCGGGCAAGGTGGTGTTCCAGAACGACATGATTCAACTGGTGCAGTTCAACCCGACGACCCCGACGCAGCTGAAGCGGCCCTTGCTGATCATTCCGCCGTGGATCAACAAGTACTACATTCTGGACTTGCGTCAGAGCAACTCCTTCATCAAGTACGCCACCGATCAGGGCCACACCGTGTTCTGTATTTCGTGGGTGAACCCCGATGCCAAGCTCGCCGCCAAGGGCTTTGACGCCTACATGGAAGAAGGCGCGATTGCTGCGCTTGATGCCATTGAGGCCCAAACCGGCGAGAAGTCGATCAATGTCATTGGCTACTGTCTGGGCGGCACCTTGCTCGGCTCAACCATGGGCTATCTGACCGCCAAAAAAGACAAGCGCATTGCCTCGGCCACCTTCTTCGTCGCGCTGCTCGACTTCTCGATTCCAGGCGAACTGGGCGTATTCATCGACGAGCAGCAGGTCACGCAGCTGGAAAAAACCATGGAGCGCCGTGGCTATCTCGAAGGCTCGGAGATGGGCACGACCTTCAACATGCTGCGCTCGAACGACTTGATCTGGTCGTTCGTGATCAACAACTACCTCATGGGCAAAGACCCGATTCCCTTCGATCTGCTCTATTGGAACTCCGACTCGACGCGCATGCCCTTCAAGATGCACAGCTTCTACCTGCGCAACATGTATCTGCATAACAAACTGCGCGTGCCAGGCGGCATTACCCTCAAGGACGTGCCGATTGATCTGTCCAAGGTCAAGACTCCGGCGTATTTCATCAGCACGGTCGAAGACCACATTGCGCCGTGGAAGGGGACCTATCTGGGTTCGAACGCGCTCGGCGGTGACGTCCGCTTCGTCCTCGGCGGCTCCGGCCACATCGCCGGCATCGTCAACCCGCCTTCAGCTAACAAGTACGGTTACTGGACCAACGAAGCCGCCTCCGGCGCCAATAAACCGGAATCGCCGGATGAGTGGTTTGCCGGCGCCAAGCAGCACGAAGGCTCGTGGTGGACGGACTGGCAGAACTGGATTACCGCGCAGGATGGCACTACCGTTCCGGCGCGCGATCCGGCCAAGGGCAAGCTGAAAGTGCTTGATGACGCCCCTGGTTCGTTCGTGAAGTTCCGCTTGGATTTACAGCCAAGCAGCAAGAAGTAAAATCTAAAAGTCAGCCGCTGTGGGACGGCGCTCCGATGCACTGCCTGGTGCATTGAGGGCTCCGTCCCACCGCTTTTTGTAATGTGTGTGATGTGCTCCTCGCCAGCAACGTGTCTCGCCCCAACTTCAATAGCTCCCAACTTTTGCGCTGCCTTGATGAGCTGGCCGTTATGGAAACGGTCCAGTCCGGCGGCGCTTTCGCTGAAAAGCTGGGTTTGTGGCTCGACTTTACCGATGCGATTGCACTGTATTCGGCACATAGTTCGGCACATAGCGGCCCCGAGCAAAGGACTCAGTCCAGTAGCCATGTTGTTGAATATGAAAAGCTAAGTGCGGAATATTCGCGTGTGCGCGAGGCTCTGGCGCAGTCGATTCGACGCAGTTGTTCGCCCGAAACGACCACTGGCCGCATAAAATGGCCCCGTCCACCGGCTGAAGTGACGATTGATCTGGCGGCGGACTATGAGCCGTACCGGCGTTTTTATCTCGCGCATCAACGTGACATGGAAACGAAAGTCGCCGCCTTGCGTGTCGCCGTGCGCAAGGGCATGGCTGGCGCGCCCGCTCCGCTACAACAACTCGCCGCACTCGATGCCCGCTTCGACGCCATACTCGCCGACCGCGAGAGTCGCTTGCTCGCCTCGGTGCCGAGCTTGCTGGAAAAGCGCTTCGAGCGCTTGCGTGCGGCGCATTGGCAAAGCTTGGCAAGCACGTTGACCGATAAGCCAGCAGAAACCCAGCTGCCGGACGACCGCAATGATTGGTTGTTGCCGGGCGCTTGGCTGGCCAATTTTTGTCAGGACATGCAAGCGGTGCTGCTGGCGGAATTGGCGCTGCGGTTGCAGCCCACGCTGGGCTTGTTGGAAGCGATGGCCAAAGACAGTAAGGCTGTGCGTAATGAGGTAGTGAAGGTAAGCAATGACTAAAAAATTATTTCTCGGCAGCTTCGCGCTCGGCGCCCTGGCGGTGTTGTGGGTGGCGCTGGGCTTTGTTGGCAGCAATCTGCTGGCGCTGACCGTCACGCTGATCATCGCTGTGGTGTACGGAGTTGGTGCGCGCGAGTTGCAGCAGTTTCGTCAGGCAACTGACACGCTGACGAGGGCATTAGGCGACATTCCTGCCGCGCTTAGTAATCTGGGCGACTGGCTGACGAAGTTGCATCCTTCACTGCAAAACCCCGTGCGCTTGCGCATCGAGGGCGAGCGTGTCGGCCTGCCGGGCCCGACTCTGACTCCTTATCTGGTCGGCTTGCTGGTCATGCTGGGTATGCTCGGGACGTTTCTGGGCATGGTGGTTACCCTGAATGGCGCCGCGTTTTCCTTGGAAGGGACGACCGATCTGCAAGCCATTCGTCTGGCCTTGGCCGAGCCGATCAAAGGCTTGGGCCTCGCGTTTGGTACGTCGGTCGCCGGTGTTGCCGCGTCTGCCATGCTGGGCTTGATGTCGGCGATTGCCCGACGTGAACGTTTGTTTGCGGCGCAGCAGCTGGATAGCCAAATTGCGACGAGCTTGCGCGCCTTTTCGCTGACCCACCAGCGTCAGGAAACCTTCAAGGCGCTGCAACAACAAGCGCTGGCCTTACCGGATGTGGCTGAAAAAATGCAGGCGATGATGCTCCAAATGGAGCGTATGAACCAGCAGTTGGGTGAGCAACTGAGTGCGCGCTTGTTATCCAATCAAGACAGCTTTCATCGCGACGTCAAAACGGTCTATACCGATCTGGCCCAGTCCGTTGACCAGTCGCTTAAAGCCAGCTTGACGCACAGTGCCCAGCTCGCCGGCGATAGCATCAAGCCCGTAGTCGAAGCGGCGATGACCGGCATCGCCCAGCAGGCCAGCGCCATGCACGAGCGCATGATCAGCACGGCACAAACGCAGCTGAGTGCCTTGTCCAGCCAGCTTACCGAGCATGCGCAGGCCAGTGCCAGCCAGACGCTGGGTGAAATCACCCGTCTGCTCTCGGCCTCCGAAGACTTGGTGCGTACCCGCATCGCCACAGAAGCACAATGGCTGCAACAGCATGGCGAGCGTATGGATCAGCTGACGGGCGCGTTGCGCAGCGAACTGGCCGTCTTGCGTCAGGATGAAGCCCTGCGCGGCGAGGCGGCCGTCGCGCGTCTGGCGGAATTGCAAACGGCGCTGACGCAGCACTTGAGCACGCTGGGTACAGCGCTGGAGGAGCCCATCACGCGCCTGATCCACACGGCCTCCGAAGCGCCACGGGCGGCGGCAGAAGTCATTGGCCAGTTGCGTCAGGAAATCTCCAATAGCGTCGCCCGCGACAACGCCTTGCTCGATGAGCGCAGCCGCATCATGGCCACGCTGAGTACCCTGCTCGATGCCATCAATCATGCGGCGGCGGAACAGCGCGCCGTGATTGATTCGCTGGTGGCCTCCTCAGCCGTCGCCTTGAACAAGGCGGGCAGCGAGTTTGCCGAGCAGGTGGATGTGGAAACCACCAAGCTGGCGGATATTGCTGCTCAGGTCACCAGCAGCGCCGTGGACGTGGCGAGCCTGAGTGAGGCCTTTGGTGTGGCCGTGCAGACGTTTAGCGACGGCAATGAAAAACTGATCGCGCACCTGCAACGCATCGAGTCTGCGATGGATAAGTCGATGGCACGCAGCGATGAACAGCTGGCCTACTACGTGGCGCAGGCGCGTGAAGTGATCGACTTGAGCATCATGTCGCAAAAGGAAATCGTCGACGAGTTGCACGAGTTGCGTCAGCAGCCAAGCGCGGCAAGTCATAAGCCGGCAGCACAATCTTCACCGGTCTCACTGGCCGATGAGCTGAGCTGATGGAAGATATCGACGCCAGTTTTGAGCACACCGCGCCGGTCTGGGCGGTGTTTGGGGACCTGATGTCCGGCTTGCTCGGCGCTTTTGTGCTGATTCTGGTTGGCGTGCTTGGCGTGCAATTGGAACTGGCGAGCAATCTCGATGCCGAGATGAAAAAGCGCCAGATTGAAGAGCAGCGACGTATGGCGCTGGAAAAAGCGCTGGCGATTCCGCTTGCTTCCGGCCGGGTAACCCTGAACAACGGGCGCATCGGCATCAGCGGCCGGGTCTTGTTTGCCTTGAACTCCGACCAGCTGCAACCCGAAGGCCGGGCGCTGCTGAAGAGCTTGGTCTTGCCTTTGCGCGCCTATCTGGGCGCACGCGAGGAACTGCTCATGGTCAGCGGCTTCACCGATGATCGCCTGATGGTGCCGAGCAAGCACAACCGGTTTGAGGACAACTGGGAGCTTTCTGCGCAGCGAGCCCTGACGGTGACACGTACGCTGATCGATGAAGGCATGCCTTCATCCATGGTCTTTGCGGCGGCGTTTGGCGCCGAGCAACCGATTACGCCGAATACCAGCGAAAAAGCGCGGGCGCAAAACCGGCGGGTGGAAATGGCGCCGGTACCGAAGTCTTCGAGTAAGTCTGACACCACCAATCCCCCGGTGGCTGCCACCCATGACTGACTGTCCTGTCGAAGACGTCCCGACAGTGCTAGCTATCTTGCGGGCGGCTGGTGCCGCGCAATTCGACCCCGTGCGTTTTCACTATCTGGAAGCCTTGGCTAGGCGTTCGGCGGATCACGGCGCGGCGGTACAACGCCTGCTTGCGCCGAAGCTGAACTCGGCACTTGTCGCGTTCCGTACGCGCTTTACCCAGGCTCCGAGTTCGCCCCTGACAGAGACTGTGGCCGAGGCTGTGGCGCGCGCGCCGTCGCTTAGCGCATTGGCGGCGCTGACACGCTATCTCGCGCAACATTCCGGTGAGTCTGTGACCAGCGATCCTGGCGCCGTGACGGAGCTGAAAGCCATCCGTAATTTCCGTACCACCTGGTCACAGCTCAGTGTTGAGAAGCAACTGGGGCAAGCCATCGAGCAAGCCCCGGAGAATGCCGGGCCGTTGAATTCGCATATGCTGGTGCTGCGCTCGCTGGCCATGATGCGCGATATTTCACCCGACTATCTGAGTCGCTTCATGTCCTACGCTGACACCTTGCTGTGTTTGGATCAGGCCGCACAAAAGAACAGGCTATCAGTCGCTAAAGTGCTTGGCGTGGCGAAGCCGGCAGCGGTCGCTAAACCGGCTGAGGTACCGAGACCGGCGAAGTCAGGCCGGCGTACCAAGGCTACCAAGGCTACCAAGGCAACTACGCCACGCGCGGCGCGCTGATAAGGGCTATTGCAAGGCGGCGCGCAAGCTGGCCAGATGTTCATCAATAGCCAGCCCCTCGTCATACAGATTGATCACGCGGCCAACGGCTTCCTGCATGACCTCAAAGACGGCAGCTTCTTGTCGTTCAGTTAGCGCCAAGCCAAGAAACGCGTCTTCCATGCGGTTGACCAGGCCATTCAATATGTCGGCAGATTCGTGTTTTTGCGCTTGATGTCGACGGGTGATGTCGTTCAATGCTGCGGTCATTGTGGCGCCTACCTGGCGCTGACGCTGACGTTCGCGTTCCACCGCATGGCGATCTTCGATGGCTTGCCGGCGCCCCTCTATGCCTTCCGCAAGCAGGGCCAGATTGTCACGCAGCCGACCCATGCGTTCTTCTTCGTCGACCGGCATGTTTTTGATCAGCAGTGTGATACCGCCGTAGTTGTAGGCGGATTGCCGGCCCAGGCGCTGAATATGGTCGCCCAAGGCTAGTTGTTGCAACACGCCCGCTTCTACCGGCGTTGCCTCACCCTGACTGCTGCGCACGTAATCACCGGCCAATTGGCCATGCAGGCGAATGCAGGCCTCCAGCGAGAAGTCGCGCGTGGCGGCGAGGGCGACATCGGCCAGTTCAGCCAGTGTGGTCGCCGTGAAGCTCTGGCGCAAGGCATGGATGACGATACCTAGTTCGCTGGCCGAGGTCATGGCGGTCATGGCGGTACTGAAGGCTTCGCTGACATTGGTTTTCAGCTGCGCACGTTCGGTGATGCGTTTTAGGGTGATCGTGACTTTGGCACGCAACTCCTCGGGATCGAAGGGCTTGCCGATGAAGTCTTCACCACCGGCGTCATAGGCGGCAATGCGATCATCGCGCCCAACATTGGCCGACAGAAAAACCACGGGTGTTTCACCCACATCAAAATCATCACGCAGGCGCCGGCAGGCTTCATAGCCGTTGATGCCGGGCATCATGATGTCGAGCAAGACCAGAGTTGGTTTATGCGTGCTGACTTGTTCGACGATGGTTTCGCCGGTTTCCCCCTCGATGATGGTGTAGTGCTCGCCCAGGGCGTCGGCGGCGAGCATGCGCTGGATGGGATCATCGTCAATGATCAGGATACTTTCACTCATAAGCTGTCTTTCTTGGCGTTGTCGAGTACGGTGAATAACTGCTGTACGTGGGTTTCAAGGCGATGGATGCGCTCTGCGCGTTGGGCAGGATCGGCAGGGACGCCTGATTTGACGCTGTCACGCAGGTCGACTTCCAGCGCCAGCGCTGCCTCAGAGATGGCGTAGGCACCGAGTGAATTACCGGTGCCCTTGAACGTATGCGCCATGCGTATGGCATCGTCAATGGCCTCGCTGGCTAATGCTTGTTGCAATTGCTGAAAGGTAGTGCGGTGATGGGTGCGGAAAATTTCCAGCACCTTTTCATACAGCGCCGGGCGCCCGCCTGCACACTTTAGCCCGGTGACGACGTCGATGCCGAGTTGTTGGGCGGCGGCGGTTAGTGGCAAGCTTGCTAGGGCAGAGGATGCGTCGGCCGTCAGCGTGGCATCGCTGGCCGGGGTGATCAGCGTATCCGTACTCGTTGGGATGGCCGTAGTCGCCGTGCCTGTAGCGGGAGCGAGGTAGCGCGCCAGCAGCGCGTGCAAGTGTTCCGGCACTATCGGCTTGGTCAGAAAATCGTTCATGCCCGCTTGCAGACAATCGGCTTTGTCCTCGGCAAAGGCATTGGCGGTGAGCGCCACGATGGGCGTAGTGATCGGGCCAGACAATGGCGATTCGCCAGCGCGTAAGGCGCGGGTGGCGGTCAGGCCGTCCATTACCGGCATCTGCAGGTCCATCAAAATCAGGTCGAAACGTTCGCTGGTGCAGCAGCGCAGGGCTTCTTGGCCGTTGTCCGCCAGACGCACATCCACGTGCAGTTGGCGCAGAAATTCGAGTGCCAGTTCCTGATTGAGCGGATTGTCTTCGACCAGCAATACCATGCCTTCCAGCGCCAGTGGCAGCTCCTTAGTCGGGGTAGCTGGCGGGTTGGTGCTGGTTGCCGAGTTTGTCGCCGTGCGCTGGGCCGAATCGCCAGCAAATGATTCCAGCGTGTGCAGGCGTACTTCCAGCCAGAAGGTACTGCCTACGCCGGGCGTGCTGGTCACGCCCACCTGGCCACCCATCGCGATGGCGAGGTTACGGCTTACCGCCAAGCCCAGGCCAGTGCCACCATAGCGGCGCGTGATCGAACTGTCAGCCTGAACAAAGGGCTGGAACAAGCGCGCCTGCTGCTCGGGCGTCATGCCGATGCCGGAGTCGGTAATGGAAAACCGCAGCAGCAAGGAGGCCGTGTCTTGCGTATCGACTTTGGGTTCGACACGCAGACTGATGCTGCCCTGCTCAGTGAATTTGCCTGCGTTGCTGGCAAAGTTGCCAAGGATTTGGCCTAGACGCAATCGATCGCCCACCAGCTCTTGTGGCAAGGATGGGTCGATCTCGACGTTGATCGTTACCGGCCGGTCATTTAATCGACTGCGCGCGAGATCCTCGGTAAAGCTCATCAATTCGCGCAGCACGAACGGGTGCTCATCCAGTTCCATTTTGCCGGCTTCGAGTTTTGAGAAGTCGAGCAAGTCATTGATCAAGCCCAGCAGGTGGCGTGCCGAGCTATCGACTTTCTGGAGTTGATTACGCTGGCGTTCGGTGTTGGCTTCCTTTAGCAACAGGTGGGTGAATCCGATCACGGCATTGAGTGGTGTGCGAATTTCGTGACTCATATTGGCAAGAAACTGGCCTTTGGCTTCCGCCGCCGATTCCGCCGCCACTTTAGCCATCAAGAGTTCGCCGGTGCGCTCGGCGATCATGTCTTCAAGGTGTTCGCGGTAACGGTCGAGCTCGCTGCCAATACGTTTCTTCTCCGTTATATCTTCTTTGATGGCGACGTATTTCACGACCTTGCCACTGCTGTTGCGTATTGTCGAAATAATGTTGAATTCGGTGTACACCTCGCCGTTTTTCCGGCGATTGATGAAATCGCCACGCCAGTTGCCTTGGGTGCTCAGGCCATGCCAGAGACTCAGGTAGGTTTCTTTCGGCGTGCTGCCATTACTGACCATGTTTGCGGGCTGACCGATCAGTTCCTCTGTCGCATGGCCGGTCATGGTGGTCATCGCCGGATTGGCGTAGGTGATGATGTTATCGAGATCGGTGATGACAATGCCATTCACGCTCTGCTCCATGGCGGCCGTAAGCTCAAGCAGTTCCGCTTTGGCCGCGAGACGCTGGCTGATGTCACGGCCGATGGCCATGAAATACCGTCCTTCCGGCAGTTCGATTTTGGCCAGCGCCACCTCCATCGGCACTTCACGACCATCGCTGCATAAGCCCGTTACCGCACGCCCGGCGCCCATACGCCGGCCTTGCGTTGATTCGTTGGCAAAGTCACGTATGTGTTCATCGTGGCCTGATCGTGCGTTTTCTGGCAGCAATCGTGTCAGGGCTTGGCCAATCAGTTGCTCCTCGGAATAGCCAAACAATTCGCAGGCCGCTTTGTTGGTGCCGACCAGTTGATACTGGCTGTCGATAATCAGAATGGCATCCGGCGCGTTGTCCAGCAGACCGCGAAAACGCGCTTCGGCCGCCGCCACTTTGCGCGCGTAGTCGCGCTGTGGCGTGATATCAAAAAATGTTTCCAGGACGAGCCTGTCGCTACTGTCGGGCTGTACAAATGGCCGCGTGTTGATGCTCAGCCATTTTTCCCTGCCGTCCGGGTGACGCAGGCCAACTATGACGTCATGCTGGGCTTCGCCCGTGCGCAAGGTGTGACGCCGTGGGTGCGCGTCGTCGGGGAAATCGCTACCGTCTTCGCGCAGCATTTTCCAGGGCGTTTTCAGAGGGGTGGGCCCGGCCAGTTGCTCGACGTTCAGATCGAGCAGGCTCAATGCGGGGGGATTGTGCAGGATGATCCGCCCATCTTGATTTTGCAGTAGCACGCCTTCGGTCATGGCGCCAAACAGGGCTTCGAGGCGGTGGTGTGATGTATCAAGCTCGGCACGTGTGCGGCGCAGGCGGCTGGCCGCGACCGATACCAGTCCCGGCAGCAGACACAAGACAAATAATGGCGACAGGTTGTTGAGCGTGTCCCATGGTGTCGTTGCGACGGGCCGGTCGAAGTGGCCCGTAGCGATCATGATCATGGTGATGCTGATGATGGCGAGCGATACGCCAAATACTTCCGCGACCACGAGGCGCAATGACACGGCAGAGAGCAAGCCGATGATGATGGCAAACGGAAAATGCAGTACTTCCAGTGAGGACACGACCATCAGCAGGGTCAGGATCAGAATGGCGGCAAAGCGCCCACTAAGATATTTTTTTTGTAGCGCGGCACGGGGCGTGTGCCACACCAGCAGCGCCAGCGGCAACATGCTGGCATTACCCAGGGCGCCACCGGCATACCATTGCGGCCACTGTGCGGCGAGACTGAGGCCGTTTACTGTGGTCAGCAGGCTGGCGCCGACCAAGGCGCTTAGCGCGGGTAGGCTCAAGGCCAGCCCAATCAGGCGTAGCCATGAGGTAGGTTCGGTGGTGAAGTCCTGCGCAAGTTTCAACTGCCGGATCACCACGGCGAGCAGGATCGCCTCCAACAGGTTTCCCGGCAGGAACAGCAGCGAAAACGCCAGCGAATCACCCCAGACCAGATTTGCCGCGACATTTGCCAGTGCGGCGCCCAGCAGCAAGGGTAACCATCGCCAGTCGCGCTGCGGAGTGCTGATCAGGGCCGCCGCCAGCCAGGCAGTAGCCGGCCAGTAAACCGCGACATGCATAGGGGTGCGTAATAGCCATACAGAGAAAAGGGCTAGAAGAAAATAGCCCAAGGTACAAGCCATTACTGACTTAAAAAGCTGGAACTCGCGTGGTTCCGTTACCCTAGCTGGTGGCGCAGATAGCGCAGGCACCGCTTCTCCCTGTATCGGTGTTGTCGCTGGATCATACCGCGAAGGCTGGATAATTGGCGACCAAGCCCGGTACACTGCACCCATGAACCCGTTCCGTCACGCCGTCTTTGAAATTTCTGCTGCCAAACCGAATGGCCTTCCACGCGGAGGTGGCGCGGAGGTGGCTTTTGCTGGTCGTTCCAATGCCGGTAAGTCGAGTGCCATTAATACCTTGGCTGGACATACCCGGCTGGCTTATGTGTCGAAGACACCCGGACGCACGCAGCTGATCAACCTGTTCCGCCTAAAGAACGGCTCGGCGCTCATTGATTTGCCCGGCTATGGCTATGCCGAAGTACCTGACGCTGTGCGCCGGCAATGGACACACCTGCTGGAACACTATCTGACCCATCGGCAAAATCTGGTTGGGCTGGTGTTGATCATGGATTCCCGCCGCCCCTTGCTGGAGCTGGATTGGCAGATGATCAACTGGTTCGCCCCGACAGGCCGGCCGATTCATTGCCTGCTGACCAAATGCGACAAGCTGACCAAGCAGGAGCAAAGCAAAACCTTGCGCGAGGTGAATGAGGCGTTGGCTGAGTTTGAAGGGCGCGTGACCGCGCAGTTATTCTCCAGCCTGAAAAAAACAGGAATCGATGAGGTCGCGAAAGTGGTCGGTCCGTGGATGCCCGAGCCTATCGTTATCGATCCCTCATTGATGGACAACCAAGCCGTCGACGATCAAGCGCCGTCCCACAGCGACTGACTTTTGCAAAAATAAAGGCCCCCGGTCAAGGGGAGGAGACCGGGGGCCGGACTGCGACAGTGTCGCAGCCAAAATGCCGTGACCGTAGTCAGGGCACCCGCTCAGGGAGGTGGAGCGGGGGTGAGGGATGTACAGGACATCGCCAGCACCTATCGACTAAGATAGTTCCACTTGCGGGAAACTCAAACCCGAATTCTGTAATTCTTCGTAACGCCCCTACTACTGAAAATGTCTTCTACCGCATGCTTTCCCGCCACCCGCTTGCGCCGTATGCGCCGCGATGAGTTCTCACGCCGCTTGATGCGTGAGCAGGTACTTACTGCCAATGATTTGATCTACCCGGTATTTGTTCTTGAGGGACAAAACCGTACCGAAAGCGTTGCCTCGATGCCCGGTGTCGAGCGCGTTTCCCTGGATCGCCTGTTACCGGTGGCTGAGCGTGCGCTGAAGTTGGGCGTGCCGGCGCTGGCGCTGTTTCCCGTGCTCGATTCGTCACACAAAACCCCAGGGGCGGAAGCGGCGTGGAATCCTGCCGGACTGGTACCCACTGTGGTGGCGCGGCTGAAAAAAGAGTTCCCCGAACTGGGCGTGATTACCGATGTGGCGCTTGACCCCTATACCAGCCATGGCCAGGATGGCCTGATTGATCCGACTGATCCGCGCGCTTATGTCATGAATGATGAGACGCTGGAGGCCTTGGCCAAACAGGCGCTATGCCACGCTCAGGCTGGCGCTGATGTGGTGGCGCCGTCCGATATGATGGACGGGCGTATCGGACACATTCGTGCAGCGCTGGACAGCCATCAGCATATTCATACGCGCATCCTCGCCTATTCGGCCAAATACGCCTCCGCCTTTTACGGGCCGTTCCGTGATGCGGTGGGGTCGGCGGGCAATCTGGGCAAAGGCAATAAATACACCTATCAGATGGACCCCGCCAATGGCGACGAAGCCTTGCGTGAAGTGGCGCTCGATATTGCCGAAGGCGCTGATATGGTCATGGTCAAACCGGGCATGCCGTATCTGGACATCGTGCGCCGCGTCAAGGACGAGTTCAAGGTGCCAACGTATGCGTATCAGGTGAGTGGTGAATACGCCATGCTCAAGGCCGCCGCGCAGAACGGCTGGCTGGATCACGATGCCGTCATGATGGAATCCTTGCTGGCCTTCAAGCGCGCCGGGGCTGATGGCATCCTGACCTATTTCGCGCTGGAGGCGGCCGCTCGTCTCGCACCGGGATGACGATGAATGATCGTGGCCAATGAAAACCTTTGAATGGAGCGCCCTGTTTGCCACGGGTCTGGAGGACGTTGACACCCAGCACCGGCGCTTGATCGAGCTGGTCAATGCCCTGAGCGAAGACATCGAATCGGGCGCCCCAGAGCGGATTGATACGACTCTGACCGCCCTCGCGGAATACACCGTCTATCACTTTGGCTGCGAGGAACGCTTGATGGTCGAACACGGCGTGGACGCGCGTTACGCCGAGCGCCATCGGGCCACGCATCAAAAATTCGTGGCGCAGGTGCAGGCGTGGATGGCCACGCGCGAAGCCAACGGGCAACTCAGCCCACGCCAATTGCTCGACTACCTGGCCAACTGGCTGATCTTCCACATTCTGGGCGATGACCAGTCAATGGGCCGGCAGATTGCCGCGATTCATCAGGGTGTGGTGGCCGCCGAGGCCTTGGCCTCGGACAAGGCCTCGGACGATCCGCGCACCGAAGTGCTGTTAGGCGCGTTGCGCCGCTTGTACGCCGATCTGGTGGAGCGCAATGACCGGCTGGTGAGCGCCCAGCAGGATCTGACGGAATTGAACGCCACGCTGGAAGCGCGTGTGCGCCAGCGTACTGCTGAACTCACTGAAGCCAACGCGCAGATCAAGGCCGAGCAGCAACGCGTGATCGAGGCGGAGAAAATGGCCTCGCTCGGGCGCTTGGTGGCAGGCTTTGCCCATGAAGTGAATACGCCGGTGGGCGTTGCCGTGGGGGCCATCTCTCAGGCGAGCGTGGTGGTCGACGAGTTCGCCCAGTTGCTGGCACAGGACGAAGTGAGCGAGGCGGACATTACCGAGCGGCTACAACTGCTCAAGGAGTCGAATGGCTTGGCCATGGCCAACCTCAAACGTGCTGCCGGTCTGGTGACCAGCTTCAAGCGCACGGCCGTGGATCAGTCTTCGGACCAGTCACGAAACTTTGCGCTGGCCGAGGTGATTGATGATGCCGTGCACAACTTGCGCCCGATGTTCAAACACAGCGACATCCAGTTTGACGTTCGGTGTCCAGAGGCACTGGATCTTTACGGACATCCGGGAGCGCTGGCGCAGGTGTTGACCAATCTGTGCACCAATGCCTTTATTCACGGTTTTGCCGATGGGAAAAAGTCGGGCAGGGTGAGCATTAGCGCCCGGCGTGACGCCGATGAGATCGAGCTGTGTTTTGCTGACAACGGCGCCGGCATGGACGAGACCAGCGTGCGCAAAGCCTTTGAACCGTTTTACACCACCCGGCGTGATCACGGCGGCAGCGGTTTGGGTTTGTACATCGTGTACAACCTGGTCACGCACGAACTCGGTGGTAGCATCACCTGTCACAGTACCCCGACTACGGGAACCGAATTTCTGATTCGCTTCCCCGCGCAGGCGGCGATCTTGGCTAGGACCTCCTCATGAAAATCATTCGCTCTTCGGCCGCGACGGCACCGGTTGCCAGCCCGCAACGTTATCTGCCCTGGAAACTGCTGGTGGTCGATGACGAGCCGGATGTGCGTCAGCTCACCCGGCTGAATCTGCGCGGTTTCGATTTTCAAGGACGCACGCTGGAGTTGCTCGAGGCGGGGTCGGCCAACGAGGCCAAAGCCTTGCTGGATGCGCACCCGGACATCGCGGTGGCCTTGATTGATGTGGTCATGGAGTCCGACGACGCAGGGCTTAACTTGGTCGAACACATCCGCCGTGAGCGCGGCAACACCATGATGCGCCTGGTCATCCGGACCGGCCAGCCGGGCATGGCGCCTGAGCGGTATGTGATCGACAACTATGACATTGACGACTACCGTGACAAGACCGAGCTGACCGTACAAAAGCTGTACACGACGGTACGTCTGGCGCTGAAGAGCTACCGTGACCTGCAGATCATCGAGATGAATCGCCTCGGTTTGTCGCGCATCCTGGCGGTAACGCCGGATCTTTACAACCTCCATCGTGACAAGCTGGAAGAATACTTTCGTGGCGTGCTGATGCAGTTGATCGGCATCTGCAAACTCGGCCATTCCGGCATGATCTCGACCATCGACGGTATGGTCATGACCGTCGAAGGGCAGGACATTCAAATTCGTGCCGGGGCGGGTGAATTTGAAGATGGGCCGGAAAGCCTCGATCGTCGCAGCCAGATTGCCAAGCTCTGCGCCAGTGTGGTTCAGGGCAAGGCCGTCAATGAGGGGTTGCGCGATGGCGCCGTGGTGGTGCCCTTGTCGGTGCAGAACGAGGTGTTCGGGTTTGTGTACCTGGAGTCGGAGCAGGAGCTTTCGCAAGCCGACAAAGAGCTGATCCAGATTTTGGCTAATCAGTGTGCCGCGGGGCTGGATAACTTTCGCTTGCACCATAGTCTGGAAGAGTCCTACGAGCAGGCGATCGATATGCTTGGCCAAGTCGCCGAATTCAAGGATTCGGCGACCGGCGCCCATATTCGGCGGATACAGGAATACACCCGCCGCCTGGCCTTGCGCCTGGGTACGACGACAGAAGCGGCGGAGGTTTACGGTCGGGCCAGCCGCTTGCATGACATCGGTAAGGTCGGCATTCCGGACAGTATTTTGCGCAAACCCGGCAAGCTCGATCCTGACGAACGCATCGTCATGCAGCGTCACGCCGTGATTGGCGACACCATACTCAAGCGCTCTCCCTCGCTGGCGATTGCGCGGGTGGTGGCGCGCTC
>CAZFSH010000024.1:0-16670 GCA_964521935.1 uncultured Propionivibrio sp. | reverse complement strand
CTTCCAGCGCTTTGGTGCCGTGGGTGTTGCGCGCGCGCTGCTCTTCGATCGAGGCGCAGCGGCTGACCAGCGCCTGCACATCGAGGATGAGTGCGACTTCGCCGCTGCCCAGAATGGTCGAGCCACCGATGCCGCGCACATTGCGGAAAAGCACGCCCAGCGGTTTGATAACGGTTTGGAACTCGCCGAGCAGTTCGTCCACCACGATGCCGGCTTTTTGCCCGGCGTATTGCACGACCACGACGTTTTCACGTGTGGGTTGCTTGGTGGTGATCTCGAACATTTCGCGCAGGCGCACAAAGGGCAGGACTTCGCCGCGCAGATTGAGGTAGTCGCGGTCTTCGGTGGATTCGGTAAGTTCGATACACTCGACCACCATATCCAGCGGAATAACGTAAGACGATTTGCCCACGCCGGTGAGGAAACCATCAATGATGGCCAGCGTCAGCGGCAGGCGTATGGTGAAGCGCGAGCCGTGACCGAGCTCAGTTTTGACATCCACCGTGCCGCGCAGCGCCTGAATGTTTTTACGTACCACGTCCATGCCCACACCACGCCCGGAGAGGTTGGTGACCTTGTCCATGGTGGAGAAGCCGGCTTCAAAGATCAGGTTGACGACTTCCTGGTCGGTAAGCGTTTCACCCGGCTGGATGAGGCCTTTTTCAATGGCTTTGGCCTGGATTTTGTCTTTGTTCAGACCGCCGCCGTCATCGACCACTTCAATGACGATGCTGCCCGAGTCATGATAGGCGTTGAGTTCGACACGGCCTTTGACCGGCTTGCCGGCGGCAGCGCGAATATCGGCGCGCTCGATGCCGTGGTCCATGGCGTTACGCACCAGGTGCATGAGCGGGTCGCCAATCTTCTCGACCACGGATTTGTCCAGCTCGGTTTCGGCACCGCTGATGACCAGCTCGATATCTTTGCCCAGCTCTTTGGACACATCGCGCGCCACGCGGTGGAAGCGATTGAAGGTTTCGCCGATCTGCACCATGCGCAGTTGCAGGGCGGAGTCACGAATGTCTTCCACCAGACGCGAGAGCACCGAGGTGGTTTCAACCAAGGCGGTCTGGCCGCTTTTCTGCGCCAGCAGGTTTGCCGACGCACCGGCAATCACCAGTTCACCCACGAGATCGATGAGGTCATCGAGCTTGTCGGCTTGCACACGGATGAGGCGCGATTCGGCCGATTTCTTTTCTTGCACCGACTTTTGTTTGGCCGCGGCGGCTTCAACAATTTCCGGCTGTACCGATTGCTGCTGGATCAGGATTTCACCCAGCGGGGTCGGTTGTGCCGTCTCGTTGTCACTGTCTTTGGTCGAGGCGACTTGTTTGTTGAGCCCGGCATCGAGCTCTTCTTGTGTGAGCGCGCCCGACTTGACCAGAATTTCGCCCAGGCGCAGGCTTTCTTCGGGCAGGGTTTCGATCAGGTGCAGGTAGTCTTCAATTTTGCTGTTCGGCGGCAGGATGGTCAGGTCGCAGTCGTCGCGGCAGAACTCGAACACCTTTTCAATAGCTTCTTTGGTCGCGTGGCTGCGCAGGCTGATTTCAAAACCGAGGTAGCAGGACTCTGGGTTCATCTCCGCTGCCGCAGGCATGCGCTCAGCCATGGTAGCCATGTGCGCGATTTCGCCGAGCGAGAGCAAGTAGCGCAAGAACGAGAGCGGGTCCATGCCCATCGTCAGCACATGCTCGTGGAAGCGGATGGAGATATGCCAGCAGTCGTTGGTGGCGGTATTGGTGCCGTCACGCAGGACTTCGCCGGCATCGGCTTGCGTCAGTTTGTCGGAGGGCGGCGCGGCGGTTTCCCCGACGAAGGTGCGCAGGTGGGCGGCGATTTCGGCGCCGCGCTCTTCAAGAGCGGGGTCGGGTTCCAGATTGCCGGCTTCCACGCGCACCAGCAGGGTGTCGAGGTGGTCACAGCCTTTGAGCAGGGCGGTGATGACATCGCTGCTGACTTGAATCTCGTTATTGCGCAGCTTGTCGAGCACGTTTTCCAGCGTGTGGGTGAATTTTTCCACATGGTGCAGTTCAACGACACCGGAGCCACCTTTAATGGTGTGCGCAGCGCGAAAAATCGCGTTGATGGTTTCCGCTTCGTGGTCGCCTTGCTCCATGCGCAGCAGGCCTGACTCCAGCTCGGTCAGGTTCTCACGTGATTCCTGGGCAAATACGCCGTAGATTTCATCCATAAATCTTTACTCCTGACGCGCGGGAATGACGAGCGGGTCGCCAAAAAATGCCGCCATGTTGAAAAATTCAATCACGTCCTGAACCGCCGGACTGTGCGCGACGATGCGCATTTCACTCTTGCGGCGCAGGGCTTCACGTTTGGCCATGATGAGCAGTTGGAAACCCGCCGTGTCGATTTCTGTCACGTGTGACAGATCCAGCTGCAAAATCGGCGCGGCTTCGAGGCCATGCACCAGCTGATTTTTGATTTCCGCCGCGTTGTAGATGGTCATGGGGCCATCGAGCATCAGATGCGCGGCACCATCGGTGGTGGTTTGGGTGGCGAATTCAGTCATCGGTTGAGCTTTCAGGAAAACGCTACTAGAACGGTTAAAACAGTTCTACTTTGGGGCCACTGCTGGCGCCGCCGGTGTGGGCGACATGCAGGGCGTCGTCATGGGTTTTGCGCTGTGAGTTCATCACATAGCTGCTGTAAATCTCGTCCAGGTGTTCGGCCAGCGGTTTGATCACCAGGTCGGGATTGTCAAAATTCTCCAGTCGCTGGGCGAGCAGCTTGGTGTGGCCGTCCAGCCGGTCAAGGGCCGAGGCGACTTGTTCTACCTGCTGACGCGTGACGTCCTGAAACTGGATGCTGGCGAGGGCGTCCAAAAACATGGTGGTGAGTTTTTCGCTGCTTTCCTGCACCGAGTTCACGACTTTTTGCTCGTGCTCGGTCACTTCCTGGTAGCTGGTGCCCAGCGACGAAATCTGATCGGCAAAGGTTTGCAGGGCTTTGCGCTCGGCTTCGATATTGGAGTGTTCGAGTTTGTCGGCAAACTGCGCTTCAATCGAGGTGGCGACGCGGTCAATGCCCTGATTGATCTGCTGGACGGCGGTTTCACTCTCTGAAGAGAGCTTGCGCACCTGGTCGGCCACCACGGCAAAACCACGGCCGGCTTCACCGGCGCGGGCCGCTTCAATCGCCGCGTTGAGGGCGAGAAGGTTGGTTTGTTTGGCGATATTGCGGATCAGATCAACCAGCGTGGTGAGGGTGCGGGCATCACCGACCACCTGTGCGACGCGCGCCTGGTCCTGCGCGGCTTCGCTCACGCGCTGGTCGATATACCGATCGAGATCGGCAATCAGGGTGCGATTTTTTTCGATGCGGGCTTCGGCTTGATGAATCAGCTCGCCGGACTCGGCACTGGTTTTATTGATGAAGGTGGATAAGTTGGTCACCACCTCGTCAATGGCTTGCAATCGGCTCACCACGTTGTAGGCGGCGGCTTCGGTTTCTACCGTCACGGTATGCAGCTGGTTGCGGATGACGTCATTGAACTTGGGTAATTGATCCAGTTCGCGACCCACTTGATTGGCGGCATTGACCAAGGTGTCTTTGCTGCCGCCAGTGAGCTTGAATGCCTTGGCCAGACCAAACAACCAGTCGCGATAGATGATCACGGAGATCATGCGCGTTAAAAAATACAGCGCAATGATGATGAACAGCGTGCCGATGGCATCGCCCATCGCCGTCGAGACGCCTAGCCAAACGAGGAAGTCCTCATGAAACCAGCCGTGCAGAAAATAAATGGTAATTGCCGCCACCAACCCGACGAACAAGTGCGCCAGGCTTGCTCGTTTGAGGTAGTCGAGGAATTCCATCAACGTACTACCAGTTTGATGGTGTTGAGCAGTTCATCGGCCGTCGCGGGTTTCACCAGCCATCCGGAAGCGCCGGCGGCTTTGGCTTCCATTTTTTTGCTTTGTTGCGATTCGGTGGTCAGGAAGAGGATGGGCATGAACTTGTAATTGGGCAGCTTGCGCACTTCCTTGATGAAGTCGATGCCATTCATGCCGGGCATGTTCAGGTCGGTTATCAGCAGGTCTGCCTTGACGCCGCCTTGAAACTTGGCCAAGCCTTCTTGCGCATTGGCCGCTTTTTCCACGGCATAGCCAGCCTTGGAAAGAATGTTGGAAATCGACAGCAAAATGGTGGCAGAGTCATCCACCAGCATGATTGTTTTCATTGTTATCCCTTAATGTGCAACAGATGCGTGTTACTACCAACTTATCAGTATGCCGGGTAAGTTAGTCGTAAGCATCGCTAAACTTAGTGATCCAGATCAATGGTTTTATCGTTTTTTTCTACGGTGCGGGTGTTTTTTTAACACAAACAGCCGCCTAAACAACAGCTTGCTGCTTAACCTCAGAATAGCTCCACATTTGGGCTCTTTTTCTTCGGTACCAGCAAAGAGGCTTCGTAGTCGGCTTCGGCGCGCACCATCGCTTGCACGTCGGGTTGAGCCGTTGAATTGCGTCGGCAAAACGCATCGCCGGTTTCCGGGTCCATGATAACTTTGCGCGACCAGGGCCCACCAAAGTCGCTGGCCATGAGCGTGATGCCTTCCCGATCCAGCCATTCGCGGGCAAATTCGGCGTTGCGTTCGCCAATCGCCATCTGAATCGAGCTGACGATATTGCCACCGCCAAAAGCCTTGGCAATCATCCGCTGCTTTTGCGCGCCTTTGGCCATCATGGCGTTGACCAGGACTTCCATCGCGTAATCGCCGTTCAGGATGATGTCCTCATCATTGAGGTTGCCACGCGTGCGGCTGGGCAGCAAAAAGTGATTCATGCCAGCCAGCCCCAGTTTCGGGTCATACAGACACACCGCCACACAGGAACCGAGCAGGGTAGCGATGGGTTTGTCAGTTTGTACCGTCCACCCGCCCGGGTTGATGTTTAGGGCAAGGCGCTCTAGCTCGCGGCCAGTGCGGGGAGGGCTAAGGGTGGCGGGCATGCGTATAAGAATTCAATGATGAGGCAATAAGCATTGGATTCTGCCAGACTCTGCGTGGCGCCACCTGATACAGATCAAATCTGCGACAAGGGGAGCGTCGCATAATGATTTGCATCCAATTGCCTTGGTGCAAGGCATTTAGGCAATACTGATCGTATCAACATCAAAGCGGCAGCCGCGCGGCTAGCTGGCCGGATAAGAGCACACATGAGAGCATCAGATTCACCATGACGACGGAAACCTTACTTTGCGATGCGCCTGATACCACTTTGCTGAGTGAGTCGGTGCCAAAGCTAGAGCCAGCTCCAGTGCCTGTGGCTTGTGATGCGTCGCCACCTGAGGAACTGTTTCACACCCTGACTGCATTTCGTGGAGTGATTGATGCCAGCCCTGACCTGATTTTCATCAAGGATGTGCGCTCGGTTTATTGGGCATGCAATCCCTCGTTTGAAGCTTTTGCCGGCCGATCGGAAATGGCGCAGATCGGTCATTCCGATTTTGATTTTTTTGATCGACATACCGCCGAGTTTTTTCGCAGCCGCGATAAAGCCGTCATGGATTCGGGGCAGGCGCAGCGTAACGAGGAGTGGGTCACCTATCCCGATGGGCGCCGGGCCTTGCTCGATACACTCAAATCACCCATTCGCGATACCAACGGCAAGGTCATCGGCTTGATCGGTATCAGCCGTGACATTACCGAAGACCGCCAGCGTGATCGCAGCTACCGGATATTGATTGAAACCTCGCAAGATGGTTTTTGGCGTGCCGACATGAGCGGGCGCTTGCTCGAAGTGAATGATGCCTATGTGAAAAGCTCTGGCTATTCCCGTGAAGAATTACTGAGCATGCGGATTAATGATCTGGATGCCGAAGAAAACCCGGACGAGACGGCGCGGCGTATCGAACGCATCATTCGCACCGGTGGCGACCTGTTTGAAACGCGCCATCGACGCAAGGATGGCTCGCTTTGGCAGGTGGAAATCAGCACCAGTTTTGTTGATCTGGATGGCGGCACGATGTTTGTTTTTTGTCGTGATGTTAATGAGCGGCGGCGTGCTGAGCAGATAGAAAAAGTTCATTTGCAACTTGGCGAAATCGCCATCAATGGTACGGTCGATTCCTTGCTCCGCCATGCGTTGGAACATGCCGAGCTGCTTACGCGCAGCACGATCAGCTTTTTCCATCTGGTTGATCCAGATCAGGAAAGCTTGACCTTGCAGACCTGGTCAAAAAATACCCTGCGCGCCATGGAGGCTAATACAAGGGGTGCTGCAAAAAAAACTAAGCAAGACAACAAGCTGGGTGCCCAAGGCAAGCCGCACCCGTTCGCAGATTTCGGGCCATGGATAGACAGCATTCGTGACCGGCGCACCTTGCTGATTAATGATTATCCGGCCTATCTGTCGGCGCATGATCAGCCTGAATGCCCGCTAGCGGTGACGCGCACGGTGACCGTGCCCATTTTCGATGCCAACAAACAGATAGTCGCGGTGATCGGCGTCGGCAACCGGACTAACTCCTATCTGGCCGAAGATGAGGAAGTGCTGTGCGCGATTGGTCAGATGACCATGGAGATGGTCGAGCGACGCAGTAATGCCGACCGGGTGCGCCTGACCTCAAGTGTGTTTGATAGCACGCAGGACGGCATCATCATTACCGATGCGCGTATGGCGGTGATTGCGGTGAATCAGGCCTTCACTCGCATCACCAACTTCACACAAGGCGAAATGCTGGGTTGTGATCCGCGCATTTTGATGGGCACGCAGTATGACGAGGCGTTTTATCGCGACGTGTCGGTCACCTTGCGCAAACATGGCTACTGGCAAGGTGAGATCGGCTGTCGTAACAAGGCGGGCGAGCCGTTTACGGTTTTGCTCACGCTGAACAAAATTCTCGATAAGGACGGGCAAGTGAGTAATTACCTTGCCGTTTTTGCCGATTTGTCGGAAAAGAAAGCTGCCGAGGCGCGTGCCGAGTATCTGGCGCGCGTGGATAGCTTGACGGGCCTGCCCAATCGCACCACATTTGAAACCACTCTCGGGCAAACGGTGGCCAAAGCCAAACGTCGCGAACGCTCGGTTGGCTTGCTTTTAGTTGGGCTGGATCGTTTCAAAGACGTGAACGAGAGCTTCGGGCATACGGTGGGCGACGAAGTGCTACGCATGGCGGCCGAGCGCTTGCAGGAGCGCTTGCGTCATGAAGACACGCTCGCGCGTCTGGGGGGCGATGAATTCGCCGTCATGATTGAAGAGGTAGATCGCGCTGATCGCGTGGCCTATGTGGCCCAGCAGTTGATTGACTCGCTGGCCAGCCCGTTTATCGTTGGCAATACCGAAGTGTATGTCGGCGCCAGTGTTGGCTTGAGCTTGTTTCCGCTCGATGCGGCGGATGCCCATGGCTTGCTGCGCAATGTCGATTCGGCCCTGAAGCTGGCGAAAACGCAGGGCCGCGGCGTTTATCGTTTCTATACCGAGTCGCTCACCGCCACGGCGCGCAGCCGCATGGAGCTGAATGCACAACTGCGCCACGCTTTGGACGCGGAGGAATTCGAGGTCTATTACCAGCCGCAACTGGCCTTGGGTAGCGGGCAGGTGAGCGGGGTGGAAGCGCTGGTGCGCTGGCGACGCAGTGATGGCAGCATGATCTCGCCGGCGGACTTCATTCCCGTGGCCGAAGAAACCGGCTTGATCGAGGAGTTGGGAGCCTGGGTGTTGCGTACCGCTTGCCGCACGGTCAAGGCCTGGTTTGATGCCGGCGTCAAGCCGATCACGCTGGCCGTGAATGTGGCCGCCAGACAGTTTCACCCGCAACGCTTGCCGGCCTTGGTGCAGGAAGTGCTTGCCGAAACGGGTTTGCCAGCGCAGTGGCTGGAGCTGGAAATTACCGAATCGTCCATCATGGAGCAGGGCAATGACGCGCTAACCCTGCTCAACACACTCAAGGCCCTGGGCATCAAGCTGGCGATTGATGATTTCGGCACTGGCTATTCCTCGCTGGCTTATCTCAAGCGCTTCGCCGTGGATAAGCTCAAGATCGACCAGAGTTTTGTACGCGATATTCCCGATGACATCAGCGATATGGAAATTACCTCGACCATCATCGCCATGGCGCGTCACATGCGCCTGAAGGTGCTCGCGGAAGGTGTCGAAACGGCCGCGCAGCGCAACTTTCTGCACTCGCAGGGCTGCGACGAAATGCAAGGCTATCTGTTCAGCCGCCCGGTGCCCGCGCTCGATTGCGTGGCGCTGATACGGCAATCTGGAGGCTGAGCGATGCGTGACGCGCCATTTTTGATGGGCACAAAATTCACGGCGAGCATCCGCCTGTTATGGCGCATGTTGCGGCGCGACTGGCGTGCCGGCGAGCTGAGCGTTCTGGGCGTAGCGCTGGTGCTCGCTGTCGCGGCGCTGACCAGCGTTGGCTTTCTGACTGACCGTGTCGCGCAGGCGCTGAAACAGGAGTCGCATCAGCTGCTCGGCGGCGATCTGCTGCTCTCGGCCGACCACCCGTGGGCCGAATCCATCGTCCAGAGCGCCGTATCACAGCGGCTGACTTTTGCCCACAGCGTCAGCTTTCCCAGTATGGTCAGCACCTCTGCCGGCGCCCAGCTGGCCGACGTCAAAGCGGTCAGTGATGGCTATCCCTTGCGTGGACGCTTGCGCGTAGCGCCGGCCTTGAACGCTGCCGATGTCGAGGCGGTGGGCATTCCGCCCGTTGGCGAAGTGTGGCCCGACGAGCGCCTGGCGACTACGCTGGCGGTGCACCCCGGTGACCGCGTGATTCTCGGCCAATCGCAGCCGCGCGTTGGCCAGGTGCTGACGGTGGAGCCGGATCGCGGCATGAATGTCATGGCCTTGGCTCCGCGGCTGATGATCAATCTGGCTGACTTGCCCGCGACGGGCTTGGTGCAAGCCGGCAGCCGCATTACCTATCGTTTGCATCTGGCGGGTGCGCCAGCCGACATTCAGGCCTTTGACACCTGGGTGCGCGAGCGCCTGGGGCGCGGTGAAACCATAGAGAGTCTCGATAACGCCCGCCCGGAAGTGCGCGTGGTGATCGAGCGGGCGCAGCGTTTTTTACGTCTGGCGGCGCTCTTGGCCGTGGTGCTGGCGGCGATTGCCGTCGGGCTGGCGGCGCAGCGCTACATGCGCCGGCACCTCGATGCCTGTGCCGTGATGCGCTGCATGGGCGCGCGTGAAGCACAGTTGCTGCTTATTCATGGCGGAGAGTTCATGCTCTTTGGTTTGCTCGCGACCGTGGTCGGGTGTGTGCTCGGCTATGCGGTGCAAGCTGTCATGCTCGCGCAGCTGGCGGGTTTGCTCTTCGCCAGCATTCCGCCACCGGGTTGGCTGCCTTGGCTGCACGGGGTTCTGGTTGGGCTGGTATTGCTCGCCGGCTTTGCGCTACCGCCCTTGCTGCGCCTGAAAAGCGTGCCGACCGTGCGCGTGTTGCGCCGCGAGTTTTCTGGCACGGATGAGGCCGCCGTGGCAACCTGGCTCAGTTATGCGCTGGGCATCGTGGCCTTGGCTGCGCTGATGCTCTGGATCGCCGGCGAAGTGCGCCTGGGGGCGATTGTCCTGGGCGGTTTTGCCGGGGCATTCCTGCTCTATGGACTATTGGCCACGGCGCTGCTGAGCGGGCTAGGGCGGATACGTCCGGCCGGCCATGGATATGGCTGGCGTCATGGTTTGGTCAATTTGCGTCGCCATCGTCAGGCCACGGTGGTGCAGGCGCTGGCCTTGGGCTTGGGGCTGACCGCTTTGTTGCTGCTCACCGTTGCCCGTGGTGACTTGCTCGATACCTGGCGCAAGAAGGCACCGCCCGATGCGCCGAATCGGTTTGTGATCAATATTCAGCCGGAGCAGCGAACGGAAATTGCTTCATTTTTTCGTGCGCAGGGGCTGGATGCCCCGGTTATGGAGCCAATGATCCGTGCGCGTTTGCTGGCGGTGAACGGGCAGGCGGTGTCGGCGAATAGTTACCAAGACGACCGCGCCAAGCGCTTGGTGGAGCGTGAGTTCAATCTCTCCTGGGGCAGCGACTTGCCCAGCGGGAACAGGGTGGTCGCGGGGCAGTGGCATGGTGATGCGGCGAGAGCGAGTGGCTGGGGTAATAACCGTACTAGCGATAGTGGCGGCGTCCAGTTTTCCGTGGAGCAGGGCTTGGCGGAAACGCTGGGTGTGAAGGTCGGCGATCAGCTTGATTACCAGATTGCCGGGCAGCCTTTTTCCGGCACGGTGAGTAGTCTGCGCAAGCTCGACTGGGATTCAATGCGGGTAAATTTCTTTGTGATCGCCACGCCCGGTGCGCTGGAAAAATTCCCTGCCAGCTATATCAGCAGCTTTCATTTGCCAGCGGGGCTGGAGGGCGCGAGCGTGGCGTTGGTCAAGCGTTTTCCCAATTTAACCGTGATTGATGTCGGCGGCTTGCTGGTGCAACTGCAGCGCACGCTCGACCAGGTGGCTGGTGCGGTGCAACTGGTATTTGGTTTTGCGCTGCTGGCTGGTGTGGTGGTGCTTTTTGCGGCGCTGCAGGCAAGCAGCGATGAGCGTCGCCACGAGCTTGCGGTATTGCGCGCCTTGGGCGCACGCGGTGCGCAACTGCGCGCGGCGCTGATTGCTGAGTTTTTAGCCTTGGGTGCCTTGGCCGGTACCTTGGGTGCATTGGGTGCGGCGGCATTGGGCTGGGCGCTGGCGTATTTTGTGTTCCGCTTGCCTTATGTGCCTAACCCGCAACTTTGGCTGTATGGTGTACTTGCGGGCTGGGTGCTGGTGGGCGTGGGGCAGGCGTTTGGCATGCGCAGCATCTTGCGTGAGCCGGCGTTGACCAGTTTGCGTGGTGGTTAGTAACCAAGCAAGCGAGCAACCACGTGAGCAATTAAGGGGAAAGCGGCATGTTCTTGCGACACTGGCTTAGCTATCGTCTGGCGGTGATCCTGTGCTACGTGCTCAGCGGTCTGACGGCCGGTACGCTCTGGCTCAAGGACCATCGCGAAGTGGAGGCCGATATTGCGGCGATGGCCAAAGAGCGTGGCCAGATCGTGTTTCAGCTGCTGCAGCTGACGCGGCTGTGGAACGCCAATCACGGCGGCGTGTACGTCAAAGTCACCCCGGAAACGCTGCCGAATCCTTATCTGGAACATCCGCGCCGCGACATCACAACGACTGACGGGATGAAGCTGACCATGGTCAACCCGGCTTACATGACCCGGCAATTGGCTGAGCTGGCCGAGCAGACCGAGGTGAGTGGCGTGCGTTTCCACATCACCAGCCTGGAACCTGTCAGGCCGCTGAATGGTGCGGATGCCTGGGAGGCAGAGTCACTGAGCCAATTTAAGGCGGGCCTGACGGAGCGGCTATCGTATTTCGATGCCGGCAAAGTGCCGGTGGCAGCCAACCCGGCCGAGCCGGTGTTTCGCTATATGGCGCCTTTGCTGATCAAAGAGTCGTGTTTGGTCTGTCATGCCAAGCAGGGCTACAAATTGGGCGATCTGCGCGGCGGGATTTCGGTGACCATGGGCGCGGATACCTTGCGCCATATCGCCGAAGAGCGTAAGCGCACTACCGCCATGACGTTTGGTGCGAGTTTTCTCCTGCTGGGCGTACTGGCGCATGCTTTCGTGTGGGGATTTCGCCGCTATGACCAGGAGATGAAGCGCATTCAGCGCGAGCAGCAAGAAACCATTGCGCTGCGCACCCACGATCTGGCGGCGAGCGAGGCGCGTTACCGCACGGTGTTTGACACCGCGGCAGAGGCCATCATGGTGACGGATGCCCAGAACATCATCGTGCAGGTCAACCCGGCCTTCAGCGCCATTACCCTGTATTCGGCGCAGGAAGCGCTGGGTCAAGAGCCGCGCTTTTTGCGCTCCGGGCGGCACGATGCCGAGTATTTCCGTGACATGTGGGCCGCTTTGCAACAGACCGGCTTCTGGGCTGGCGAAATCTGGAACCGGCGTAAAAACGGTGAGGTGTTTGTTGCCTGGCTGTCGATCAGCCGCGTGGATGCCTTGCCGGTTGATCAGTCTCACGCCAGGTCTGCTACCGAGCCTGTACAACGTGGTTATGTTGCGACCTTTATCGACATCACCGAGCGCAAAGAGGTTGAGGAGACCATGCGCTATCAGGCCAGTCACGACGCCCTGACAGGCTTGCCTAATCGCCCCTTGTTCATGGACAGGATGAGCAATGCCATGGCCTTGGCACAACGCCATTCGCGGCAGTTTGCCTTGCTTTACGTGGATCTGGATTTCTTCAAGGCGGTGAATGACACCTACGGGCATACGGCGGGTGACCACCTGCTGGAGCAGGCGGCTGAGCGCATGCGCGTATGCGTACGCGAGGCCGACACCGTGGCGCGCTTTGGTGGCGATGAGTTTGCCGTCTTGCTGTCGGAAGTCAGTAGCCTGGACGAGGTGCTCAGTGTCGCCGAGCGTGTGGTCACCGCACTGGCGTTGCCATTTCATTTGGGCACGCATGAAGCGCGTGTGAGCGCTAGTGTCGGGGTAGCGCTATTCCCCGATCATGCGCAAACGATCGAAACCTTGCAGCAGTGCGCTGATCTGGCGCTCTATGCGGTGAAGCAGGGCGGGCGTAATGGCTTTCGGATTTACACCGCCGACCTGAAGCAGGCGTCGTCAAATCATGACTAACTTGAGTGGCTAACTTCAGCTACTGAGCTCAGTAGCTGACTGCACGCCTAACCGCCAATGTAGTGCATCTCGATTTTCTGCACGCGTGGCGTGAGCGTTTGCCTGAGCTCGGAGTAGCGATCACGGCGCGCTAGCCAGAGCTGGCGAATGTGATCGCTTAGTGTTTTTTCATCGTCATTTTTGTCGCCATTTTCGTCACTGTCGCCGCTACGCAGCAGCTGGCGCAGATCAAGGCCGGAACTGGCAAACAGACAGGTGTAGAGCTTGCCGTCGGTCGATAGTCGCAGGCGCGTGCAGTCACGGCAAAATGCTTGGGTGACCGAAGCGATGAGGCCGATTTCACCCATCCCGTCCTGGTAGGCCCAGCGCTCGGCGACCTCGCCGGGGTAGGCGTGGTCAAGCGCCTGCACGGGGTATTCCTTGGCAATGGTGTCGCGTATTTCTCGGGCGGTAACCACGTCGCGCAGGTTCCAGCCGTTGGTCGCGCCGACGTCCATGTATTCAATGAAACGCAGGGTGTGACCGCTGCCGCGAAAGCGGCGCGCCAGTGGCAGGATTTCCTGTTCGTTGCTACCGCGTTTGACTACACAGTTGATCTTGATTGGCTGCAGACCGGCCTCGGCGGCGGCGTCAATACCTGCCAGCACGTCGGCGACGCCGAAATCGGCGTCATTCATGGCGCGGAACGTTGCATCGTTGAGCGCATCGAGGCTGATGGTCACGCGCTGAAGGCCGGCGGCGCGCAAACTTGCTGCCTGCTTGGCGAGCAATACGCCATTGGTGGTGAGTGTCAGTTCAACGGGCAGTTGCGCCAGCCGTTCAATCAGGTTTTCCAGTTTTTTGCGCAGCAGCGGTTCGCCACCCGTCAGACGGATTTTGCGCACGCCATTGGCCACCGCGGCGCGCGCGACACGTTCAATTTCTTCAAAACTGAGCACTTCGCTGCGCGCCAGAAACGGGTAGTCGCGCCCGAACACCGTTTTGGGCATGCAGTACGGACAGCGAAAATTGCAACGATCGGTAACCGAAATACGCAAGTCACGCAAAGGGCGTGCGAACTGGTCTGCGGGGCCTTGCGGCGCCGCTATATCCGCGCGTGGCATTGGCGCAAAACTCAGTGGCTGTGGGACGGCGTCATTCATGGGGGAGCAGCTTAAACCTGACTTACACCGCCTTACATTGCGGTGGCGAAATTAACAGTGAGGTAAGGGTTTCGGCACTGAATGAGCGCACACTAAGACTTGCAGTCTTCCATTGCATCCGTATCCATATTTTCACCAAGGAGAAATCATGAAATTTACTCATCAGGTCGTGGCGCTGGCACTCGCCGCATGGGGGTTGACGGCATTGGCTCAGGTACCGGCAGCCGACAGACCACTCACACCGGAACAGCGCCAGGAGCGCCATGCCGAGATGAAAGCGAAGTGTGCCGCTGATCCGGCCGCGTGCGAAGCCAAGCGGGCGGAAATGAAAGCGCGTATGGAGGAGCGTAGAAAAGCACGTCATGAAGAAATGAAGGCCAAGTGCGAGGCGGATAAGCCGGCTTGTGAGGCCAAGCGCAAAGAAATGCACGAAAAAATGCAGGCTCGGCGTGCTGAAATGAAAGCGAAATGCGACGCTGACCCTAAAGCCTGCGCAGCCCCGCACGAAGGGATGCGCTCAGGTATGGATGGGGGTATGCCCAATGGTATGCACGGTAGTATGCCCGCTGAAAAGCCCACTGCACCACCCGCGAAAACACCGCTGTAAGGCAGCGAAAGTTTGGGGAGGGGCGTCTTGCGCCGCTGTTGCTTATTCGCTAGTTGACGACTGTTTGGCTGGCGGTGGGGTGACGTAAACGGCGCAATTGCGCCCCCGCCGTTTGGCTTCGTAGAGGCCTTTGTCAGCGGCTTCAATCATTTTGTCGAGCTTGGTGAAGTCGGGGTAGCTCGATACGCCACAGCTGAAGGTGCAGTGAAACACGCCTTTGGCCGACGAATGGGCAATGCGTGAGAAGTCTTCACGAATACTGTTGATCACACGCAAGGCCGAGCGTGGATCGGTGCCGGTCAGCACCATCGCAAACTCTTCGCCGCCATAGCGACCGATGATGTCGACCGTGCGCAGACGCTGCCGCAGCTGACGCGAAATGCTGCGCAACACGCTGTCACCAACTTGATGCCCGTAGGTGTCATTGACGCTCTTGAAGTGGTCCAAGTCAATCATGGCGATGGTGCATTCACCATTGGAACGCTTGGCCCTCGCCAACTCGACCGACGCGGCATCCTGAAAACTGATGTGATTGAGCAGCCCGGTCAGGCTGTCTGTTTTCATGAGCGAGCGCATCTGGCGCGCGCGCGCGGCCCGGTTGCGTACCGACACCACCAGATGTTCGGGATCTATCGGCTTGGTGAGAAAGTCATCAGCACCCAGCTGCATAGCCGATAACTGCTTTGCGCGGTCTGTTTCGCCGGAGAGAAACACGATCGGCAGGCCAACAAAGGTACTGAATTGTCGGATAACGCCAGCCAGTTCCTGACCGCTGCATTCCGGCATATAGAGATCAATCAAGGCCAGATCGGGCTGAAACTCGGAGAGTACGGGCAGGACATCGAGCGGGTTGGTCACGACACGCGCATCCATGCCAGCTTGCTGCAAGACCGTGCCGTAAAACTGGGCGATAGAGTGGGTGTCATCGACAATTAGCACCCGATAGGGCGCCTCGGCGTCCTGGTTGAGCAAGCTGTCGACGGCATCGATCAGCTCGCTGATGACAACGGGCTTGACCAGATAACGACTGCCGCCGGCGCGTACCGCCATGAGCCGCGACTTGATGTCGTCACGGCTGGAAATAAAGACGACCGGGGTGCTGGTGCCTTGCTCGTGCATCAGGCGACCAAACATGGATGGGCCGTTTTCCTGTTCTTCGGGGAAGTCGATGTCGAGCACGACCAAAGACGGCTGACTCAGGCGGAATGCCAGCGCGAAATCACTCAGGCGGCCGAATGTTTCGACCAGATGGCCGAAGTAGCGCAACTGCTCGGCCAATTGCTCGGCCACCAGCAGATTGTCATCGACAATGAAAATCAGTTGCTGAAGCGGTTCACTGCCGTTGGATGGCTGTGCCATCGGTGGCCGCTCGAAGCGTGGCATGGCCAGGGGCGCGAGCGATTTGGGGTCGGGCGGCGGCATTTGTGCCAGCCCTTTGACCTGGGTTAGCAGTGGTGGCCAGTCGTTGGCGGGTAGGTGTGACTGTCGCCCGAGCGCGTTGCGTAATCCGTATTCCAGCGAGCGGGCGGCAACGCCTATGTCACCAAAGCCAAAGGTTGTGGCAGATCCGGCGAGCTCATGCAGGGCGGTAATGAGTTTGTTGACGCTGGCTGCGGACCACTGGTCGGCCTCCATGTCGGCGGCCAGTTGGCGGATAGCTAGCAGGCGTTGTGGAATTTGTTCCGCATAGGCGGCGCGCAGGGTGGCAATGCGGTCAACGAATTCGGTATCGCGCTTGGACGGCGTCGGCGCGGCCCGGTTGGCTGGCGACGAAGGGTTACCTGGAGCGGTGTTAGCGTCAGTCATGGCGTTTGACTATAAGCAAAATACCGGTTTGCTGCAATTGACTTTTGCGCTTTTTTCGGTTCAGCTACCTTGTCTACTGGCTTGCTTAGCGCGTATTGGATGAGTCGGCTCTATTTTTTCGCGGCGTGTAGCCGTGGCAGCCTTGGGCGGTGGCAGAAACCACTTCCAGCACGGGCTGCCGCTTGCTCTTGAAGCCGAGCAACTGGCAGCCGTAAGGGAAACGGGTGTCGTAGGTGATGTAGTAATGGCGGCAGCCCAAACAGCTGTTGCGTGCTTGTTCTGCCATACCTGATGCCTACCCGCGCGCCCGCTTCAGTGAATTTCCCGGGTTTCGAGGAAGACCACGTCAGGGTGGCGCTCTTGCGTCATTTGCAGATTGACGCGGTTGGGCGCGAGGTAGACATAGTCGCCGGCACCATCGAGCGCCACGTTGACGCCCGATTTGTCGGCCAGTGCCTGAATGTCGGCATCTTTGCCGCGTAGCCAGCGGGCG
>CAZFSH010000023.1:14775-16895 GCA_964521935.1 uncultured Propionivibrio sp. | reverse complement strand
TAGGCGGCGTCGACTTCCGCAGGGGTTACCAGGCAGTCAGCCTCGCGCATGGCGCGGCGAACTTCCTCAAGCAAGGTTTCAGACATGGTCAAAATTCCATCAGGGTGAAGAGCGGCAGCTGGGCTGCACGGATGCGTTGCGAACCACCCAGTACGGGTAAGTCGATAACGGCGGCGGTTTCGACAACGGTGGCGCCGAGACGCGTGAGCAGATTGGCCGCAGCGATCATGGTGCCGCCGGTAGCTACCAGATCGTCGATGACCAGCACGCGCTCGCCCGGTGTTGCGGCATCGGTATGGACTTCCACCGTGGCCGCGCCATACTCGAGCGCATAGCTTTCCGCGACGGTGGCATACGGTAGCTTTCCTTGCTTGCGTACGGGGATGAAGCCGACCTTGAGCTCATGGGCCAGCGCCGCGCCGATGATGAAGCCGCGCGCATCAATACCGGCAATGGCATCGAGTGCCTGACTGGCGTAGCGTTGCGCAAACGCGCTAATCAGCGCCTGAAAGGCCGGGCCATTTTTCAGTAGCGGCGTGATGTCACGAAACTGCACGCCCGGCTCGGGCCAGTCGGGGACGGTACGAATGAGGGCGTGCAGTTCGGGGAGTGTCATGACTTAGCCCAGAAAGGCAAACTTGGCGATGAACAGCACGGCAATGATCGCCACCATCGGCGATAGCTCGCGGGTACGGCCGCTCAGCACTTTCAGTCCGGCATAGGTGATGAAGCCGAAAGCGATGCCGTGGGCAATCGAGAAGGTGAAGGGCATGATGATGGCCGTGATGACCGCGGGAGCGGTCTCGGTCAGATCGTCCCAGTCAATTTCCGCGAGACCACGAATCATCAGCACGGCAACGTAGCACAGTGCCGGGGCGGTGGCGTAGGCGGGAACGGTGCCGGCCAGCGGGGCAAAGACCAAGGCGGCGATGAAGAGCAGCGCGACGACCACGGCGGTAAGACCGGTGCGACCGCCAACGGCTGTGCCGGCAGCGGACTCGATATAGGCGGTGGTGGAGGAGGTGCCCATGCCGGCGCCGGCGACGATGGCGACGGAGTCGGCCAGCAGTGCCTTTCTGAGGCGTGGCAGCTTGCCATCTTTGTCGAGCAGGCCGGCGCGATGGGCGACGCCGATCAGCGTGCCGGAAGCGTCGAACAACTCAACCAGGAAGAAGGTCAGGATGACGGCCAGCAGGCCCTTGTCCAGAGCGCCGCTGATGTCGAGCTGAAACAGCGTGGCGTCCAGCGAGGGTGGCGCGGCGACGATACCGCCAAACGGCGTCAGGCCGAGGACCGTGGAAGCGATGGTGACAGCGAGGATGCCGATGATGATGGCGCCCGGCACTTTGCGTTGTTCCAGCGCCACGATGATCAGAAAGCCGATGGCGGCGAGTACAGCGCCGGGCGCATGGACATCACCGAGGGTCACGAACGTAGCCGGATGCGCGGCGATGATGCCGGCGTTCTTCAGGCCGATGATGGCGAGGAACAGGCCAATACCCGCGGAAATGGCGAACTTGAGCGATTTGGGGATGGCATTGACGATCCATTCGCGCAGCTGAAACAGGCTGATGACGATGAACAGGCAGCCGGAAATGAACACCGCGCCCAGCGCCTGCTGCCAGGTAAAGCCCATGCCACCGACGACGGCAAAAGCGAAGTAGGCGTTGAGGCCCATGCCTGGCGCCAGCGCAATCGGGTAGTTGGCGTACAGGCCCATGATGGCTGAGCCCAGCGCGGCTGCCAGACAGGTGGCGACGAAAACGGCGTCTTTGGGCATGCCGGCGGCGGAAAGGATGTCCGGGTTGACGAAGATGATGTAGGCCATCGTCAGGAAAGTGGTCACCCCCGCGAGGACTTCGGTGCGCACCGTGGTGCCATGGGCACTGAGCTGAAAGTATTTTTCCAACATGTTGTTTGCCAAAGATAAAAAAGGGGGCCAGTTTAGCGGGAGCGAAGAAATACGCTTGTACGAATTTTGTTGACAGGTGAAAAGGCTAAAGTTAAATTACTGACTGACCAGTCAGTAATTTAACTTTAGCCTTCCGCCATGGCGTGCCATGAACCAACGTCTTATCGACACTGTGAATGAACCCCAGAACGAACCCATGAGCGAACCC
>CAZFSH010000023.1:3354-14675 GCA_964521935.1 uncultured Propionivibrio sp. | reverse complement strand
GGTGAATTGACTGCTGCGGCGCTGCAACTCTTTGTCGAAAAGGGCTTTGCTGCCACGCGGCTGGATGATGTGGCGAAGCGGGCGGGGGTTTCCAAGGGCACCTTGTACCTGTATTTCGACAGTAAAGAATCCCTGTTCAAAGCCGCCATTCAGGAGGGTTTGCTGCCCGTGCTGAATAACGTCAATGACATGATTGATGCCTATGTCGGCCCAATGCCGGCGCTCATGGAGTCGTTGGTACTGTACTGGTGGCGCACCGTGGGCAATACACCGCTCAGTGGCATTCCCAAATTGCTGATCAGCGAGGCGCGCAATTTTCCGGAAGTCGCCGAGTTTTATCAACGTGAGGTGCTGGACCGTGGTCATGACATGCTGCGCCGGGCCTTGCAGCGGGGTATCGATGCGGGCGAATTTCGCCAGCTTGCTATGGAACCGACCATTGAGTTGCTCTTCGCGCCGCTGATGATGCTGGTGGTGTGGCGCCATTCGTTTGGCGCGTGCGTTAGCGACCGCCAACATCCGTTCCACGCACCGGAGGATTACTTGCGTGCGCATATTGATATGGCCATGAATGGCCTGCTCAAAAACTCTAAAAAATAATGCTGGAACGAGACGTATGAAACTATCGACAGGTGGTGCATGGCTGGTGCTGGGGGTTTGTGTCGCGTTGCTGGCCGGGTGCAGCAAACCGCCCGTGGCAGAGATTCGGCCGAAACCGGTGCGCGTGGTAAAAGTCAGCCCCGGTGGCACGGCGCTATTGGCGGAGCGCACGTACAGCGGCGAACTACGTTCGCGCATTGAGACCACGCTGGGGTTCCAGGTCGCCGGGAAAATCATCGAGCGCCGGGTGAATGTGGGTGATCACGTGCACGCCGGGCAGGTCTTGGCGCGTTTGGACCCCACCGATACCCGGTTGACGGTTGATCAGGCCGAAGCCCAACGGGCCCTGGCTTATGCCGAAGCAGTGCGTTATCGGGAATTGCGTGCGCAGCGCTTTGTTAGCCAGGGCGCGCTGGATGATAAGGAAAATAAACTCAAGGCCGCCGAAGCCCAAGCTGCGCTGGCCCGGAATCAAAATGCTTACACCACCTTGCTCGCCGCCAAGTCTGGCGTGATCGGTCTGGTTATGGCGGACATTGGTCAGGTGGTCACCCCTGGTCAAGGTGTATTTCGTATGGCGCCCGATGGCGACAGAGAAATAGCACTCAGTATCCCGGAAGCAGAATATGCGCAGTTTCGCGTCGGCATGAAGGCGGAGGTCAAACTGTTTGCCCTGCCCGAGCAACGTTTTATCGGGCGAATTCGCGAGATGTCGCCCGTGGCCGACCCCGCAACGCGCACGTACGCGTTGCGCATTCAGCTTGATGGCGTTGAAAAATTGCCTACGGGTTTGACTGCCAGCGTGCGCTTTATCCCGGAGCAAGCAAAGGAACAAGCGAAGGGACGGGCAGAGGGGCAAGCGAAGGATCAGGACAAAGCCAGTGCGCCGATGACCAGCGTGCCTTTGACGGCGATCTATCAGCAAGGCAATGACACGGCAGTGTGGTTGGTCGGTAATGATTTGACCGTGAGCTTGCATAAAGTCACCGTCGCACGCTTCAGCAATGACTATGCCTTGGTTGGCGTCGGCCTTACTGGCGGCGAGCTGGTGGTGACGGCCGGTGTCAATAGCCTGGTTGACGGGCAGAAAGTTCGGCCCGTCGATGCAGCGGGTAACGAGATCGCCCGATGAAATCATTCAATCTCTCGGAATGGGCGCTCAATCACCGCCCGATGGTGATGTTTCTGATTTTGGTCAGCCTGATCGGCGGCATCACCGCCTACAACCGGCTGGGCCGGGCGGAAGACCCCGATTACACCTTCAAAATGATCTCGGTGCGTACCCTCTGGCCGGGTGCTAGCGCCGAGGAAGTGGCGCAGCAGGTCACCGAGCGCATCGAAAAGAAACTGCAGGAAACCCAATGGACCAAAGTGACCAAGTCCTATTCGCGTCCGGGCGAGTCGATTGTGTTGTTCGAGCTCAAGGGCTATACCCCCAGAGAGGAAATATTCGAAAACCACAAGCAGGCGCGCAAAAAGATGGAGGAGGTCAAGCCGCTTCTGCCCGAAGGCGTGATCGGTCCCTTCGTTAATGACGAATTTGGCTCGGTGCAAATCAAGATCTGGGCGCTCACCGGCGATGGGGTGTCGCTGGCCGAGTTGTATCGTCAGGCCGAGCATCTGGCGCGCAAGCTGAGGCTGGTTCAGGACGTACGCAAAATCGAATTGATTGGCGTCCAGGATGAAAAAATTTACGTTGATGTTGACCCCGGGCGCATGGCCGCATTGGGCTTGCAGCCTCCGCAGGTATTTGACGCCCTGCAAAAGCAGAATGCCATCGTCCCGGCAGGGTTTATCGACACCGCTACTGAACGCGTCCGGCTGCAAGTCACGGGGACTTTCGACTCGGTGGAGAAAATCGCTGAGGCTGATTTGATCGCGGGCGGCCGGCATATCCGGCTGGGTGACATCGCGACCGTGCATCGCGGCTTGGTCGAGCCGGCGCAACCGGGAATGCGTTACATGGGCAAACCCGCTATCGGCATAGGCGTAGTCATGGTGGCTGGCGGTAATGTCTTGCGCCTGGGTAAAAATCTCGACGCCACCATGGCCGCATTGGAAGCGGAGTTGCCCGCCGGTATCGCCGTGAACACGGTGGCGAATGAACCGGAGGTCGTGACCAAATCATTTTCGCTGTTTGTCGATTCGCTGGTCGAAGCCATCATCATTGTTCTGGCGGTGTCCTTTCTGAGTCTGGGGATGCGTACCGGCGCAGTGGTGGCGCTTTCTATCCCGATTGTTCTGGCGATTACCTTGTTGTGCATGCAGATGGTGGGTATTGATCTGCACCGCGTCTCGCTCGGGGCGCTGGTCATTGCGCTGGGGTTGCTGGTTGATGACGCCATCATCGCCGTCGAGATGATGGTGGTGAAAATGGAGCAAGGCTGGGACGCCTTCAAGTCTGCGACCTTTGCTTACACCTCGACAGCGTTTCCCATGCTGACCGGCACCTTGATCACGGTGGCGGGTTTTTCGCCGGTTGGTTTTGCCAAATCCAGCTCGGGCGAATACACCGCGTCGATTTTCTGGGTGGTATCGATCGCGTTGGTGGTGTCGTGGTTTGTAGCCGTGGTGTTTACGCCCTACATCGGCTTTCGCCTGCTCGACCCGAAAAAGCTCGCGGCACATGCGCAAGCGCACGGTGGCGATCCCTACGCCACGCCGTTTTACCAATGGCTGCGCCGCGTTCTGGCGTGGTGCCTGCGCCACCGTTGGGTGGTCATCGGGACTACTGTTGGCGCTTTTGCGCTGTCAATTGCGGCGTTTCAAACCGTGGTGCAAAAGCAGTTCTTCCCGCCCGCGAGTCGTCCGGAGTTGATGGTTGATCTGTGGCTGCCTCAGGGGGCGTCATTGAAAGCGACGGAAGCAGAAGTGCGTCGCGCTGAAGCCATGCTGGTGGGCGATGCCCGCGTGCGCGCGTTTTCGTCCTACGTGGGCACCGGTATTACCCGCTTCTATCTGCCGCTGGATCAACAGCAGGCCAATGTAAATTTTGGCCAGTTGATGGTGGTCGCCAGTTCCAATGAAGCGCGCGAGTCGTTGCATGTGGATCTTCAGAAGAAATTTGCCAGTGATGATGGCAGTTGGGCGCATGTGCGCTGTCGGGTGACGGCGCTGGAAAATGGCCCGCCCGTGGGCTTTCCCGTGCAATTCCGGGTGTCCGGAGACAATATTGATACCCTGCGTCTCCAGGCCGAAAAGCTCGCGGCCGCGATGCGTGCGCACCCGAATTTGCGTGGTGTTAATTTCGACTGGTTCGATAAGGTTAAAAGTGTGCGTGTCGAAATTGACCAGGCACGGGCGCGCGCCCTCGGGGTCAATAGTCGTGATGTCGCGCTGACCTTGCAGGCCTGGCTCATCGGCGCCACCATCACCCAGTATCGCGAAGGCGAACAGCTGATCGACGTGGTTTGGCGGGCAAACGCGGAACAGGGTCGCTCACTCGATCGCTTGCCGGACCTGGCGATTCTGTCCAGCAGTGGCAAGCAAGTGCCGTTGGCGCAAGTGGCGCAGCTCAAACCGGTGTTGAGCGAAGGCGTGATCTGGCGCCGTGACCGGGTACCGGCCATTACCGTGCGCGCGGACGTCGAGGGCATGCAAGCCTCGGTCGCGGTGAAAGACTTGCAGCCGGTGATCGATCAGTTGCGCCAGAGTTTGCCGCCAGGCTACCGCATTGATCTGGGCGGCACCATGGAGTATTCCGCCGAAGGGCAGGATTCGATTACGGCCGTGATGCCCTATGCCTTGGTGATGGTGGTCTTCCTGCTTATGATGCAGTTGCAGAGCATGGGCCGCACCCTGCTGGTCTTGCTGACCGCGCCACTGGGCTTGATTGGCGTGGCCTTGGCCTTGGTGGTTTTCAATGTTCCGTTTGGCTTTGTCGCCAATCTGGGCGTGATCGCCCTGATGGGCATGATCCTGCGCAATTCGGTCATTCTGGTTGATCAGATTGATCAGGACGAACGCGCTGGCAAGTCATCGTATGAAGCCATCATCGACTCTACCGTGCGCCGCTTCCGCCCGATCGTCCTGACCGCTGCCGCCGCCATCATGGCTATGATCCCGCTCGTCCGGCAAATTTTCTGGGGGCCAATGGCCGTAGCGATCATGGGTGGCTTGCTCGTGGCAACCTTGCTCACCTGTCTGTTTTTGCCTGCCCTCTATGCTGCCTGGTATCGCGTGCCCGCAGACGCGCCGCAATGATCGCGTTAGACTGACATACTGACGCTAAACATTAGCAGATACTAATACAATGGTCATTCGCTTGGAGAACCGCATGAATCTCGAAAAAGCCCGCTTCAATATGGTGGAACAACAGGTTCGTCCCTGGGACGTTCTTGATCCGAAGGTGATTTCCGTGTTGTCATCCAGCCATCGCGATGTGTTTGTGCCCGCCGCGTATCGCCCCTTCGCGCACACCGACACACCGATTCCGCTGGGCTCAGGCCAGTCGATGTTGATCCCGAAAATCGAGGCACGCCTGTTGCAAGCATTGCAATTGCAAGCGACTGACAAGGTGCTGGAAGTCGGCACCGGGTCTGGCTTCATGGCATCGTTACTCGGCGCTAGCGCAGCACAGGTGTCGACGGTTGAAATTCGCCCTGAATTTATTGCGCCTGCGCGCGCCGCGCTGCGCCAGATCAACGCCTTGAATGTCAGTGTGCATGAAGGTGATGGCTTGATTGGCTTGCCCGGCGACGCGCCCTTCGACGCCATTTTGGTATCTGGCGCCCTGCATAGCGTACCCAAGGCCTTACTTGAGCAACTCAAGATTGGTGGCCGGATGGTGGTAGTGGTAGGTGTCGCCCCGACCATGCAGGTGCAGCGCATTACTCGTCGTGCCAAGGATGCCTGGCAGACCGACGTGGTGTTTGAAACCGTTTTGCCCTATTTGCGCGAGCCGGCGGCAGAAAGCTTTGTCTTCTGATGCAGCAGATCAGCCCTCTTGGCCTCAAACAATGGCTGGATGAAGCCGCTGCCGGCCAACGTCCGTTACCGGTCATGATTGATGTGCGCGAACCCGACGAACACGCCATTTGCAAAATTGATGGCGCGCTCTTGATGCCCATGCGCACTATTCCCGCACGGTGCAGCGAGCTGGATCGTGATGCGCCAACGGTGGTGATTTGCCATCACGGTGGGCGCAGCGCGCAAGTGGGTATGTTTCTGGAGCAACAAGGCTTTAGCCAGATCATCAACCTGAGTAGCGGCGTCCATGGCTGGGCGGCGCAGGTTGATCCGGCGATGCCGCAATATTGATATTGTTTTTACCAACGCACCTGGTGCGGAGAGCGCAATGACCTCATTCCGACGTGTTTCCTCTGTTTCATTACTGACTGGCGCCTTGCTGGCCAGCTTTGCTGGCTCGGCTGTGTCGGCCGACTTGCTGGCGGTATATCGTGACGCCGTCGCCTACGACGCCCAGTTTGCCTCGGCGCGTGCGGCGGTTGAAGCTGGACGCGAGAAGCTGCCGCAAGGCCGCGCGGGCTTGTTGCCGAGCATCGGGCTGGGCGCAACGACGACGTGGAATGACGTCGACTCGACGGTGCGCCCGAACACCCATTTGCCCACATCGAAATACAACACCAATGGCTGGACGGTCAGCCTGACCCAGCCGCTGTTTCGCTATCAAAACTGGGTGGCCTATACGCAGTCAGAAATGGCCGTGGCGCAGGCGGAGGCACAGTTTGAAGGCGCGCGTATGGACTTGATGGTGCGCAGCGCTCAGGCCTACTTTGATGTGTTGCTTGCGCAGGATGTTCTGGCCACCGCGCAGGCGCAAAAATCAGCCATTGCCGAGCAGTTGGAGTCGGCCAAGCGCAATTTTGAAGTGGGCACCTCGACCATCACGGATACCCATGAAGCGCAGGCACGCTACGATTTGATTACGGCGCAGGAGCTGGCCGCGCAGAACGACCTTACCGTCAAGCAGCACGCACTCGAAACCCTGATCGGCAAAGAAGCGCCGCCGCTCAAGCGTTTGCGCAGTGGCGTCCAAATCACCGCGCCGCAGCCCGCTGACATGGCCAAATGGGTTGAACTCGCTGATGGCGGCTCACCGACGATACAGATTGCGCAGGGCGCTTATGAGATTGCTGGTCGCGAAGTCGACCGCCAGCGTGCGGGGCACTACCCGACGCTGGATTTGGTCGCAACCCGCGGCCACGGCGCACAGACGGCCACTTCGGCAAGTTCCAGTACCTTCGGTGCTGGTGTGGAAAACGATACCAGCACCGTTGGTTTGCAATTGACCGTGCCACTCTTTGCCGGTGGCTACACCAGCTCCAAACATCGCGAGGCGGCGTCACTCAAAGACAAAGCGCAGGCTGATCTCGATTACGCGCGTCGTAGCGTCCAATTGGCTGTTCGCCAGGCTTACCTTGGCGTTACCTCCGGCTTGTCGCAGGTGAAAGCCTACGAAGCGGCCTTGACCTCATCACAGTCCTCACTGGACTCGAACAAGCTGGGTTATGAGGTCGGTGTACGAATCAACATCGACGTACTCAACGCACAAAGTCAGTTGTACGACACGCGCCAGAAGCTGGCCAAAGCGCGCTTGGATACCATTGCGGCGCTGCTGAAATTGAAAGCCGCTGTAGGCAGCTTGAGCGAGAAAGATCTCGACGGTGTTAACGCGCTGTTGGGTGACTAAGCGTAATTTCTACTTTCCGCCTGCCATGGCGTCCTCGATCAGCGCCATGGTTCGTGCCGTAGCGCCCCGATGTTTTTGGGTGAAGGCAATGCCGGCGGCGCCTAGGGCGCGTCGGCGTGGCGCATCATTGAGCAACTGCAGCGCTTCAGCGACCAAGGCTGTGGCATCGTTCACCTGAATGGCCGCCTTGCTGGCCAAGGCTTCACGCGCGGCCTCGGCAAAGTTATAGGTTGATGGCCCAAGCAGGACCGGCGCGCCTATCGAGCAGGGCTCAATCAGATTCTGGCAACCAAAGTCGAGCAGGCTCCCGCCCACAAACACCACATCCGCGGCGGCGTAGTAGGCAAACATCTCCCCCATGCTGTCGCCAATGACGACTTGTGTGGCCGGATCAATCACGGCGTCTTCGCTGCGTCGCTGCACTGTCAGCCCATAACTGCTCGCCAGCGTTGCCACGTCACTGAAGCGTTGCGGGTGACGCGGCACGATCACGAGTAGCGGTGCACCAGCCGGCAGCGTCGTGTCACAGCGACTGACTTTTTTCTGCCAGGCGTCGAGGATCAACGCTTCTTCACCCTCGCGTGTACTCGCACAGAGCCACACTGCGCGGCCCGGCATGCGTTCTTTCATGCGTTCGCCCAAGCTCAGTAATGCGTCCGGCGGGGTCATGTCGAATTTGATGTTGCCAGTGACTTTGACGTGCGTGGCGCCGAGTTTTCCCCCGAGCTCGCTCAGTCGTTTTGCATCCTGCGCTGACTGCGCCGCCACGGTGGTCAGGCTGGCCAGCGTTTCCCGGCTTAGCTGGGAAAATCGCGCGTAACCCTTGGCCGAGCGCTCGGACAGGCGGGCGTTGATCAACAAGGCGGGAATGCCTGCATGCCGGGTGGCGCTGAGAAGATTTGGCCACAGCTCGGTCTCCATGATCAGCGCCAGCGAGGGCTGGTAATGCGTCAGAAAACGGCGCACGGCCCATGGTGTGTCGTAGGGCAAATAGCAGCGCTCAACGCTGTCGCCAAACAGCGCCTCGGAGGTGGCTCGGCCGGTGGGTGTGGTGTGGCTGAACAGAATAGCGGCCGTCGGGTAGCGCGCCCGCAAGGCCGCTACCAAAGGCTGGGCAGCACGCGTTTCACCCACCGACACCGCGTGAATCCAGATCAGAAAGCGCCGTCCTACAGCGGCTGAGTTTTGCCGTGGATACCGCGCAAAGCGTTCGCCCCAGTGCTGGCGATATTCCGGCTGCTTGCGTCCACGCCAGAGCAGGTAAACCAGCGCCAGCGGCAGCAGGCAGACGACGAGCAAGGAATACAGGCGACGATTCACAGCAAGCTGTCCAGTGCCTCGATCACCGCCTGCGTCGCCGGTGTCTGACCCGGCCCACCAAGATTGATGGCGCCAGCGCGGCTGTGCCGATCAGCCATGACGCCGGTAAGCCCCGGCGCGGAGGCGCAATACAGCGCGAGGGTGGGGCGCCCGAGCGCCGCAGCGAGGTGCACCAAACCGGTATCGACGCCGATGACCGCATGCGCGCTGCCGAGCACTGCGGCTAGCTCGGCGATGCTCGACGGTGGCACGACAGCCGCATCGGGAATGTGCGCGGCGATGCGCGCCGCGCGCTCACGCTCCCGGGCGCTGCCGGCGGGGAGCTGGCAAACATAGCCTTGTCGCTGCACGTGTTGGCCTAGGGCGATCCATTGTGGCTCCGGCCATAACTTGTCGTCACGCGAGGTAGCGGTGAGTAGCACAACCGTTTTGGTCTCTGTGACGATGCTTGCGGTCGCGGCGCCGCGCAACCCGTAGTCAGCGTCGTTAGCGAGCGCGTAACCCAAACTTAACGCGGCGAGTTGCCGGTTGCGCGTGACGGCATGCACGTCACGCGGAATGTGGTGTGGGTGCGTATAAAAATGCGCGGCGAAAGGCTCGCGCGCACTGGCCTTGTCCATCCCATGTCGCGGTCCGCGTCCTTGGGCAGTGAGCAGGGCACTCTTGAGTAAGCCCTGCGTGTCGATGATGGCGTCATAGGTTTGTGCACGCAATTTCTGACGAAAAGCGCAGATTTCCCGTCGCGTCGGGGTGAATGAATCGGTGGTGAATAAAGCCTTGCGCCAGCGGCGAATCGCGACCGGAATCACCTGATTAACGGCTGGGTGCAAGCGGGGAATGTCGGCAAAATTTTCCTCCACCACCCAGTCGACGATGGCGTGCGGAAACTGCCCAAGGATATCGGTGACCACCGGCAAATTGTGGATGACGTCGCCGAGAGAGGAGGTTTTGATCAGCAGGATGCGCATGGCGACGCCGGTAGTGAAGGGGAAATACGCGGTGAGCAAGACTACAATGCAGGCCAATTATATCGGCCTGGCCTTTCTGCCTTGCTTGCCCAGTAGGTATCCATTGGGGCCCAGCAGAGATCCAGTGCAGGCCGTGTTCAGCAACGACGCAATCGCTTAATTGACCCTTTGGATAATGAACACCGTGGCTACATCGTCTGACATCTACGTCTCCGTCCTGATTCCAGCCAAGAACGAGGCTGAAAATTTACCCGCGCTGATTCGAGAAGTTGCCACAGCGCTGGCGGGGCAGTCTTGGGAGTTGCTCGTGGTTGACGACGGCAGCACCGACGATACCAGCGCGGTGCTCGCTGCGCTACGCGCGCAGGAAGTGCCTCAACTGCGCATTCTGCGCCACGAGCACTCGCTCGGGCAGAGCACCTCCATCTACCATGCGGCTCAGGCGGCTCGGGGTGTGTGGCTGGTGACGCTGGATGGCGATGGTCAAAACGACCCAGCGGACATTCCCGGCATGCTTGCCATGGTGGCGGGGCAGGAAGCCACGAGTAACGGCATCAAGCTTGTGGCCGGGCACCGCGTGAATCGGCAGGATACGGCGTCAAAGCGCTATGCCTCGAAATTTGCCAACGCCATTCGTCGGCGCATGCTCAAGGACAACACGCCCGATACCGGCTGTGGCCTGAAAGTGATCGAACGGGCGATGTATGTACGCTTACCGTATTTTGATCACATGCATCGCTATATTCCGGCGCTGGTGCAGCGCCATGGTGGCCGGATGTGTGTGCATCCGGTTAACCACCGCCATCGTCAGGCCGGCGTGTCGAAATACGGCAATCTGGATCGGGCGATTGTCGGCATCTCCGATTTGCTGGGCGTGTGGTGGCTCATACGCCGTAGCAAGCTCACCTGCCAGGCGCACGAGCAGTAAGCGTTCGATAACACGCCCCTCTGCCCCGGAGGGCCTGGTCTTAATTGCGCGTTTTGCGCGTGAGCTTGTCCAGATAGTATTTCAGGCTGAAACGGTCTTTCGGACGTGGCTTGAAGTCCGTTTTTGCTTCCGGAATGGCGGCATAAATCTCCGCATTGGCCGTGTAGTAATACAGCGCAACCGAGCGACGGGTTATGCCTTCAGGCGTTGTTAACGGTTCAGGGTGACCGTGATTGCTGTCTTCGTCGGTGTTGAAGATGACGCAGCGGTTGTAAATCGGGGACACTTTTTTCAGGCAGGTGGTCATCCCTTTGTCCCACAACTCCAGGTCGCCACCGTACTCCGGCTGCCAATCCTTGTTCAGATAAATGATGGCATTGATCCGGCGCTCGACGTGCAGGCGCCGGTTGATTCTGAAATCGGAATGCACGCCCAGAAAACCGCCAGTACTGGTTTCGTGCAAACCACCGCCGACAAAGTGCGAATCCGGGATCAAGCCTTTGATGCCCGTGAGCTCTTCGAGAAACTGCAACATCGGGGCTGAATTGAAGGCGGCAAAAATTTCGCGGATCGATGCGGCACATTCGTTGGGGTTGATCTGGCGTTTGAAATGGCCCTTGTACCCGCGCTCGTAATGCTTTTCGGCGCTAGTCGGCTGGTTCGGGAAATCTGCGTGCAGCGTGTCGATCAGACGCGCAGGCAGAAAATCATCGATCACGATATGGGGGAAAGGCGTGGCGCTGACGTAGCTGTTTGTATGCGCGCGCCCGAGCTGTATGGCCTTTTCGCTGTCGAAATGGACGGCATCGTCAAACGCCAAAGGCAGGGTCAAGTGTGTCGTAGTGGTCATGGA
>CAZFSH010000023.1:0-3254 GCA_964521935.1 uncultured Propionivibrio sp. | reverse complement strand
GTGCCGTAGCCGGGAATGACGTTGCCTTCCATGAAGGTGAGCGTATTGCTCTTGAGTATCTCGGTGTTCCACAGCGCACAAAAACTCTTCAGGTGCGATTCCATATAGCGTCGTGGCGGACGGGTGGCTAAGCCGAAACGAGTTTTCAGCTGACGGTAGTGATGCTTGACATAGCGCGAGGTATGTCGCCAGGCTGTGCGCAACTGGCCGCGATAGATTTGTTCCATACATCCGACGACCGCGACCTTGGGATTGCCCTGCATCTTCTCGATCATGATGTCGAGAATGCGGGTGTCGTAAATGAAGGTGTCGGTGTGCATCAGGAAGAGATGGCGCGCCGAGGTGCGCGCCAACACCATGTCCAGCGCACGGCCATGGGCTTGAAACCCTGCTTCGCCCGGCTCGGGCTGGCGCTCGATCAGGTGTATCCAGGGGGTGGCACGAAGGTAGTCAGTGCTGGCATCGGCTGAGGCATTGTCGACCACCCACACTTCCGCGCCGTGTTTCTGCGCGTAGTCCTTGATCAGTTCCAGGCAAATGGGAGTGATCTCAGGCGACTTGTAGTTAACGATGGCAAACGCCAGACCGCCGGCGGCATGAGTCAAGGGAGTTCCTTTCACAAGACAATGGATAGTATTCTATGGCCCTCTCCTGAACGGCTCATGGATGGCATGACCCCCGACAATGAATTTATTGCACCGTCTTGGGCACAAACCCTGCACGCAAGCCAGCTGGATCGCTTTGATCGCTGGTGGACGCATGCGCTTGACTGGGTAGATGAACCCAATACCGGCCGTGGCGGGTGGAGTGGTGTCGGTACGCTAACGCTGATCAGCCAAGAGAAAAAAGTAACCCTCTTCGTCAAGCGGCAGGTGAATCATGTCAAACGGACATGGCGTTACCCTCTCGGGCAGCCAACCTGTCAGATCGAGTACACCTGGCTGAAGCGCTTTCATGAGTGTGGCTTGCCAACCCTTGAGCCGGTGTATTGCGCCACATGCACCGATGCAGAAGGATCAAAAGCCGTACTCGCGACCGTGGGCTTGAGCGAGTTTGCCGAGTTGTCTGCGCTGTCACCAGCGAGTTTGTCGAGACCGGCGAAGCATTTACTCATCAGCGCTGTGGCCGATGTATTGCGCAGGATGCACGCCCAGCGAATACAGCACGGATGCTTTTTCCCCAAACATGTCTTTTACCGTTTTTCGGCAGACGCCATTCCTGAAGTGCGCCTCATCGATCTCGAAAAATGCGTGTACCGGCCGTTCGCGATTCAGTGTGCCATGCGCGATCTCGATAGCTTTAATCGTCATGCGCCGGGCTGGTCCAACACCGATCGTTTGCGCTTTTTGCTCGCCTACCGGCAGACCCGCCGTTTCGGCTGGTATGAACGCTTTCTCTGGCGTTATGTGGCCCGGCGGCAGCGCATGAAAACCTCGCGTCGCGAAACCTTGTCTGCGTGAATACTTATTGAACCCTATGCGTATTGGTTTCTGCCTGTTCAAATATTTTCCCTTTGGCGGCCTGCAGCGCGACTTCCTGCGTATCGCCCAGGAATGCGCAGGACGTGGCCATTCAATCCGCGTCTATACCCTGTCGTGGCAGGGCGAGCAGCCGGCGGGGTTTGAGATTGTTGTGGTGCCGGTGAAGGCCTTGAGTAATCATCGGCGCTATGAAAAATTTGCCCAGTGGGTGCGTGCGGATTGCCAACAACGACCGCTCGACCGGCTGGTCGGGTTCAACAAAATGCCCGGCTTGGATGTGTACTACTGCGCCGACCCCTGCTTTGAAGACAAGGCCCAGCAGCTGCGTAGCCGCTTTTACCGACTCACTCCGCGCTATCGACATTTTGCGAAATTTGAACGGGCGGTTTTTTCACCGGAGACGGGCACCGAGATTTTGCTTCTGTCGCGTCTGCAGCAGCCCTTGTTCATGCAGCACTACCAGACTCCGGAGGCGCGCTTTCATCTCCTGCCACCGGGCATCAGCGAGGATAGGCGCCGTCCCACAGCGGCTGACTTTTTGCGCACGCAGTTTCGCCAGAAGATGGGGATTGCGTCGGATGATTACTTGTTGATTCAGATTGGCTCAGGTTTCCGCACCAAGGGGCTGGATCGAAGTTTGCGCGCGCTCGCGGCGCTGCCGGACGATGTGCGCCAGAAAACCTGGTTATTCGCTGTCGGGCAAGACAACCCCGCGCCGTTTCGTGCGTTGGCAAAAGAGCTGGCGATTGCCGAGCGTGTCACGATTTTCGCGGGGCGCGATGACGTGCCGGCGTTTTTGCTTGGCGCGGATGTGATGGTGCATCCGGCGTATAACGAAAACACGGGCACCGTGTTGATCGAAGCGATAGTGGCTGGTTTACCCGTTCTCACCACGGATGTCTGTGGTTACGCAGGCCATGTCGCGCAAGCGCAGGCCGGGGTGGTTCTGCCTTCACCCTTTGATCAGTCGGCCATGAATGCCCGCTTGTTGCAGATGCTTGTGGATGCGCCGGCACGCCACACCTGGAGCGAAAATGGTCTGCGCTATGCGCAGAGCGCAGACATTTACCGCTTGCCGCAAAAGGCAGCAGACATTATTTGCGATCATGACTAAAGAGACGGTTTGGCTTGATCCTTTACTTGCGCAGTGTTGGCAGGGGAAGGATGTCTTTGCGGCGGTCGACGCCCTCGAAGGTGAGGTGTTTCGCGCGCTGGAGGGCCGGAAAACCTTTCGTACCGAAATCGCCGGGCAATCCTGTTTTGTGAAAATTCATCGTGGCGTTGGCTGGAAAGAAATCATCAAGAATTTGTTGAGTCTTCGGCTTCCAGTGCTGGGTGCGCGCAATGAAAAAACCGCCATCGATGTGCTGACTGCCTGCGGCGTGCCAACGATGCGAGCGCTCGGTTTTGGTCAGCGCGGGCGCAATCCGGCGCACCAACACTCCTTTCTGATCACTGAAGAAATTGCGCCGAGCACGAGTCTGGAAGACGTGTGTCGTGATTGGCCCAGTCATCCGCCGGCCTGGCGCGTCAAACAGCCCTTGCTTCGTCGGGTGGCGACGATGGCCAGAGACATGCACCGCGCGGGCGTGAACCACCGGGATTTTTATTTGTGCCACTTTCTGCTGCGTGACGCCGAGGCACTGGCACCGGCACCGCCCTTGCACCTGATTGACCTGCACCGTGCGCAATGTCGCGCACGCACGCCGGAGCGCTGGCGCCGAAAAGATTTGGCCTCACTGTATTTTTCCGCCTTGCACATTGGCCTGACGC
>CAZFSH010000022.1:11058-16974 GCA_964521935.1 uncultured Propionivibrio sp. | reverse complement strand
GTGCAATTCATCGGCGTTGCGGTTGCGATAACTGTGTCGAAATGGTCGGGATAAAAACGACCAAGTGCTCCTGACTTGAATGGGCCGCCTACGCTGACGCCAACATCAATGTAGTCCGGGGGAGTAGCGCTGAATCGGAACACGCCAACTTCCGATACACGCTGGTTAACGTAGCTCCAGCCATTGCTGCTGATGTCCATGGAGGAAACTGCGAGGGTGCCGGTTGCCCCGGTGGTGGGAGAAATTTTTTCGTGGCCTAGGGCTAAGGAAGCTTGGTAGTTGGGGGTAGTTGCCTGTTCGGTTACCCCGTCTGCCAGCAGGCAATAATTACTATCGATAGCGGACTCCCATAGCACCCCACGTGCTGTGAGATTGAACGCCTCTCCGGCTTTTTTTGCTTTTGGGCAGGTGCTGTTAGCGGCTGAACACTCGGCCAGCTCAGTGCTGTAGAGACAGAGCCCTGCCGGCTTGACGACAAATGCGTTTGATGAACCGCTCAAACTGGCGGTGTTCACCGTTGTGTTGGCAATGAGGTTGATTTTCCCGGCGTCGTTGTAGATGAAGCTGAAGGGAGCGGCGCCGGTAACGCTGTTGAATGTGAGTGGTACGGCAATGTCAGCGCTGCCCACATCCGTACTGTTAATGCGCATTAAGGTTCCGCTGGTACAGGAGTTCGGGGTGACACATTGATAACGAAAATTGACGTCTTGGGTGCCAGAAGATGACAACGGTGATTCACACTGCCGAGTGGTTGTGTTGGTTTTTACGGCACGAATGTACTGGGTGCCGGATGACTTGCCGGACGTTTGCGTAGCGATATTGTTGTACGTGTTGCCGGTGTCCGTTGTTGAAAAAATTAATCCTGCGGTATCGAACGTGGTTGAACACGCGTTTGTGGCTGTGCAATTGGCACCATCAGGACAGCATCGCCGGGGATTGGTGGCGGCCGTTTGTTCATTGGAGAGCGTCACTGTTGCGATTGCGTTGCTCAGTGCCGCTGGATAGCTGAGCGCAGCGGTTGCTACGCCGGCGCTATTGAAGTAGGTCACGGCGGGAGAGACAGAGCCAGCGGTTGTGGATAAGGCGGCTGATTGCCCATCCAGGGTGGTTGACTTGTTGGTGCATGGGCTGCTGCTATCTGCGCAGGCAGTAATCGTTACCGTGGTGGCCAGGCAGGCAATGCTCGTGGTTGGTAAGGAGAGCTCATAGTGGTGAGGTGGGGCGGCACCGCAGCTACGTGTCGTTGAACGAACGCGCAAAATTTCGCTCTCGGGAAGTGCGCCATCAAAGATTTGAACTTCATCGATGCTTCCAGCGAAATTGTTGCTGCCTCCTGAGATGCCGCCGATATAAAGGCCCCCCGTTGCCGCTGTCACCCACGGTGCAGAAAACGTCGCCGTGACGCGATTGTTGTAGCTGGTAGTGCCGGAGAGTGCGTCATAAGAATACAGCGTCACCGATTGCGCATAGGTGTCGACAACGACGGCGACAAAGTACCAGGTATTGGCGCTTAGGGCGGTGGTCGCGGTAACGGACGTCGCCGTGAAACTCGCTGGCGATGGGGCATCGATGTAATTGAAGCTCCCGCCTGCTTTGCTGAAGGTGGGAACCCCATTAACCAGCGCCAACGACCACCCGTTACTGCTGTCTGTGTGGATGACTATTGGTCGGTTGCCGCTGAGCGCACTACCCTTTACCCACGCGAGCACGCTAAAGCCACCATTGCCGGAGGCGGGTAGCGACGCGGTAATTGGCAAGCTGATGTAAGTGCCGGAGCTTGAAAATTGGCCAAAACTGCAGGTGCTTGGGGTGCTGGTGCCGGTTGGATATGCCGGCGAGCTACCGCTTGCCGCAGGGGTAGCGCCGGTCGCCGTGCCGTGATGATTGTTTCCCGAACTGTCCAGTACGGATTCAGCGCTTGCCCAACTCGCTTCGTCCATGACGTAGCGAGCGCGGTACGGCGCTACGTCGTCATTGACGATAGAACCCGTGGCCGTAGCCACACCGAGAAGGGCATTGGAAGAAATGTTGCTTAAGCTGACTGAAAATGTCTCATCACTTTCAAACAGCGTGTCGCCATAAACTGTGATGGGCAGGGTGGCAGTGCTGGTGTTGGCGGGAATGGTGAGGGTGCCGCTGGCGCTGAGGTAGTCGCTGCCGCCGGAGGCTGTGATGTTGGTGGTGCTGTAATTAACCGTGACTGCCGTGGCGATCGGAAAACTTAAGGTAAGCGGAAAGTTGTAGGTCTTGCTGCCTGAGTTGTCCTCGCTGGCAGAGACGCTACCAATAGAGAGCAGGGGGGTGGTTGCGGAACAGGCGTTGTTATAGGTGATCGAGCTAAATATGCCTTCCATTACGCTGGGAGCATACGTTGTCAGATCGCGCGCGGTGATGTCGACAGTTTCTGCTTTGCTATCTACCAGATAAAACTGTGCGTCGCCATTGTCGGTTGCGGCAAATGTGTAGGTCGCACCCGAGCTATTGAGCGAAAGGGTGCCGTTTGCGCTGCCGGGCACGACTGACCATATGGCACTATTTGTGGGGGACGACGTCGCGAGTGAGACCGTGCCGGTGTAAGTGGTGATCGTGTTGCCCGTTCCATTTACCTGATCTTTGGCCGCAATTGTGACGATTGGGCGGTCGCTGCCAGTGGCCGCTTTGCAACTGGTTACGCGGTCGGGTTGGATAAGAAAACTGCGCGTGGTTGGCGAGATCACCGTGATGTTGACCGAGTCGGTCTGCGTTATGCTGCTAATGGTCGCGCTTGCAACGTTGGTGAACGTTGTGCCTACCGCCGTGTTTACCGGAACGGTCGCCGTAATTTTCAAGACCGCTCGGCCGCTGGCGGCAATCGAGCCTGTAGTCCAGGTAATGATGCCGCCGCTGGGTGTGAGCGAAACCGGGACGCCGTTGACCGCGGCGCCGACGAACGTTAGGCCGCTAGGAAAGTTGTCGGTGACTGTGACGCTGGATAGCGCGGTAGACGCACTGGCGTTAGCGAGTGTGATCAGGAAATTGACAGTGCCACCAGGTGGAACATTAGTGACATCGACGGTTTTGGTCAGGTTAGCGTTGTTGCTGGTGCAGGTGGTGTAGGTGGTGCCGGCACCGGTGTATGAGGTTTCATACCATGGGTTCCCCAGCGAGGTGGTGCCTCCATCCGGAGTGCGTGAGTAGTCCTTGTTGGCTTGATCGTCCGCATACAGCATGTTGGCTTGCGATTTGCGGTTGGTGGTATTGATGACACCTGCTTGCGCGCTGAGTCGGCTAGCAATTGTTGGGCACTCGGTCGCTAGGTTGGTATAAAAATTGTTGCTACTGCTTTTCCATGAGTCGGGTGGGGCATTGTTGTTATCGAAGGCGAAGGCATCGACCACACGGCTTCCCTGGTTGTCACGCAGCACAACCAAGGCCTCCGTACCCGGCATGTTGCCGGCAACGTTGTAGGTGACCCAGGACTTGTTTCCGGACTTGGTGCAGATAAACGCCGAGTTGTTGTTCAGCGTGTATTGGGTGGAACTATTCTTTTCATAAACGGTAATGGTCCACCCTTGCCAGTTGGCCGGAAATTGATTGTTGTTGGAGTAAATCTCCAGAAAACTGCTGGTACCAAAGTTGTATTCGTTGAGCCAGGCTTTATCAAGCCACTTGGTGGTGCCGCTGCTGCCATCGGAGCATGTGGCCCATCCGGCGCTAGCGATCATGCCCAGAAAAATGGCGAGACATAGTCGCAAGAAGGTCGTGATAGTCATTTGCCGCATGGGTGGAGTCGGGCGATTGGTGAAGTCATCTACATTAGCAGCGTTATTTTGTGCGCACACTTTTACTTTAGGCTGGATTTAGTCAGGTGCAACTTTAACCAGGTTAACGTGCCGCTGCCGCGCCTCCAACACCCACTGTCGCGTTGCCAGCCTTGGGTGCCGATCAGGCGCGGAAGTTTGCAGTTGCCGGCAAAACTCGCGCATTTGCTCGGCACTGGCGCTTTGCAGACCGAGGCTGTGCAGTTTGGCGCGCAGCAGGTTGATCAGGCGCGCCAACGGTAGCTTGCGCAGGGGGGCGAGGGCGATGGGGAAGTCGCTGAGCGCGTGGCCGGGATCGTCGGCGTGAGCTTGTGCCTGTTGCACTGTGAGCGCTTCTGCTGCATGGCGGGCTGCGCTAGCGATGCGGGCACTGGCAGCGGGGAAGTGCTGGCTCAAGCGCGGCAGAATTTCATGGCGGATAAAGTTGCGCCGGTAGTGGGTGTCTTGATTGCTTTCGTCCGTGATCCAGCGTAACTGCGCGGCATGAGCATAGGCGTGGATCGTTTCGGGGCTGATGTCGAGCAGGGGACGCAGGCTGCGGCCATGGCGTGCGGGCATGCCGGCCAGTCCGAGCAGCCCGGCGCCGCGCAACATATTAAGTAGGACGGTTTCCGCTTGATCTTGCTGGTGATGCGCGAGCAGAATAAGGTCGGCATCCAGTCCGTTCAGCACGGCATAGCGACTGCGCCGGGCGGCACACTCGATGCCTTGCGGGTCGTCACGGGCGATGCGGACGTGCGCCAGATGCAAGGAGATGCCGAGTTCATCGCAGACGCTGGCGCAGTGCTGCGCCCACTCATCGGCATGCGGACTCAGGCCGTGATGTACATGGCAGGCATGGAGTGCGACGCCAATTTGTGCGCTCACGCGGCTGGCGGCATGTAGCAGTACGGTTGAGTCGATGCCGCCGGAATACGCCACCACGACGCGCCCAATCCTTTCATTCTTTTCACCCGTTGCTAGGTGCGCCTGCAGCGCACGCTGCACCGCATCTTGAATGCGTGCCAGTGTGCTGGAGGGGGAGGGGGTGGTGGGCATGGAAGTGCGTAGATGGCTATATCGAGGTGCCGACGGGAGCGCTTGGGGGCATTGTCAGCGCAATCGGGTGGCAGCGGGGACCTTAACTGATAGCCGTGTCACAGCGACTGGGTTTTCACTATTGGTCTCGTTACAAAATCATTATCTACTAGGTAATTGGTATATTTTTCGGTCGATTGACGCAAGTGAGCTTGGCTTAGTCTGCTGGCATGATGAGATTTCTGCGTCAATCTCCTGTGAAAACCGGCGGTACAACGGCTGTATGTCTCTACCCGGGACGTATTGATGTTGCGCGCATTCAACGTACTTCGGCTCTGCCGCAGGTACTTGCGCTTGAATCCTATGAGCGTGGGAGCAGTGATCTCGATGCCTTGACGCGTCTGACGCGTCGTTACAAGCTGGCGAATGGACCTTGTTCAACGCTCTTGGCGAGCAATGAATACCAGTTGTTGCAGCTGGAGGCGCCGCCTGCCGGGCAAGATTTACGCAGCGGGCTGGCTGGTCGTATTGCCGAAATGATTGATCAGCCTTTGCCGAATGTGACGTACGACGCCATCGCCATTCCCACGGCCGAATTCGCGCCGGGGCGCACGCAAAGCGCCTATGTCGTGGTGGCGGGCAACGCCGTGGTGGCGCCCAAGGTGCAGTTATTTCACAAGGCCAAGGTGGGGCTCAAGGCCATTGATATTCCTGAAATGGCGCAGCGCAATCTGGCGGCGTTATGCGAAATGCCTGATCGGGCGTTGGCGTTCCTGAGTTTTGATCAGAACGAAGGCTTGCTGACCTTTACCTGTAACGGTGAGCTCTACATGGCGCGGCACCTTGATTTGGGCTTGAAGCAGCTGGTTACCGATGATGCGGACAAGCGCTCTGCCTTGTTCGATCGGGTGGGCTTGGAAGTTCAACGCTCGCTGGATAATTTTGACCGCCAATACGGGTTTCTGCCCGTGTCGCGCATGGTGGTCGGGCCTTATGCTGGCTCGCCCGCCTTGCAAACTTATTTGGCGGATTACTTGGCCTTGACTATTGAGGTGCTTGATCTGGCCAAGGTGCTTGATTTTTCGCGCATCCCTGAACT
>CAZFSH010000022.1:0-10958 GCA_964521935.1 uncultured Propionivibrio sp. | reverse complement strand
TTGAAGTTGGAGCAAGAACGCGCCAAATTGGCGCAGCGCGAGCGGGTGTTGCAGGTGACACACCTTAATTTGACGCAGTCGCACGGCGGTTTTTCGCCGTATGTGAGAGGCTTGGCGCGTCAGGGTTTGCCGGGGGTGTGGGTTACAGGCCTTACCGTTGATGGACAGCCCCTGCAGTTAAGCTTGAGCGGCCGGGCGCTGAAAAAAGAGTTGGTGCCGGATTACGTTCGTCGCCTGAACGCCGAGCCTGCTTTTGCGGGTAAGACGTTTGCTGGTTTGGATATGAAACCGGTTTCTGCCGACGGTGAGAAAGTGCCTGCATCGATGGTGGCGATGGCCGATCCGGCAGCGCTTGCATCAAAAAAAGCTTTGCCGGCCTCTGGAGGCGTGCTGGAGTTTCACCTCGTCGCCGAGCGCACTAAGCCTGAGGAGACGGCGTCACCATGAGTGCGTCCACGTCTGCACCGGCAAGCTCGGTGAAACAATTGTGGCAGCGTTACGTTGCGTGGTTTTACGCTCGTCAGCCACGCGAGCGCTTGATTATCGCGGTGGTGTTGGTCTTCGTGCCTCTTGTTCTGGGTAATAACCTGGTGATCGAGCCGGCGATGATGCGGGCGCAAAAGGCCCGTCAGCAAGTGATGCAGCTGCCTGCTGCAACCGAAACCTTGCGGCAGCAAACGCAAGCCTTCATCAAACAGGCTAATGATCCTGACCAGGCGATGCGCAGCGAGCTGGAGCGTCTGACAGCCCTTCAGGCCGAGCAGCAGCAACGCTTTCGAGAGGTGGAGCGTAATCTGATTCCTCCGGCACAAATGATCGGCCTGTTGGAGAGCTTGCTGAAGCGCTCACACGGTTTGGAGTTAATCAGTCTGAATTCGCTCCCGCCCGAGCCGGTAGGGAAAAGCGCTGAAAAAGTCGCTGACAAGGCCGTGTCAGCCGCTACGGATAACACGGCGCAGCTGTATAAGCACGGTGTCGAGATTGCTTTGTTGGGCAGCTATCTCGATCTGCTGGCCTATCTTGAAGCACTGGAAGCCGATGCGCCCAATCTCATTTGGGGTAATTTGGCGATTGAAGCAAAGACCTATCCGCGCACGGTCATGCGCGTGAGGGTTTATAGCTTGAGTATCGATCGTTCCTGGCTGATGCTATGACACGCGAAAAACGTATTGGTATGAGATCTGTCGTGCTCATAAGTGCCGCGTTTCTGGCTCTGGCCACCGTGCTGCCCGTGGCAGCGCAAGCCTTGAGTGATCCGACACGTCCCTTTGGTGCAGAAGGTTTGGGTGCTGGTGTAGGTGGTCCGGGAGAGGATGGTAAAACTGCCGTCCATGGCTTTGTGTTGCAGTCGGTGATTTTGAAGCCGGGGAGCAAGCCGCGTGCATTGATTGATGGCGAATGGCTTGAACAAGGCCAGGTTTATGCCGGTTTACGTGTGCTTAAGGTCATGGCTGGCGGGGTGATACTTGAAGAGCAAAAAACTGCGGGGGCTGCCAAGGCCGACAAGCGCGAGCGAAAGTTTCTTCGCCTTACTCCTGATGCAGAAAAAAGAGCGCTGGCAGTTGTGCAAACCAAGACAAACATTCAGCGCGCGATTGAGTTGAAGTAACGTGGATAGGCGATGACTCCATACAGAATGGTAGCGCAAGCATTAAGCGGTCAGCCGGCTAGAGTTGCTTGGGTTGCCGGCTTCGGCTTGGTGCGCGCTATGGCTGGTGCTTCTCTCTGCGCAATATTTCTCGCTGGCTGCGCCGCATCCTCCGGCCCTAGGCAAGGCGTCGTGATGGATGCAATACACCGCGAAGTTGCCGTAGCGGCGATGCCGGTGGCGAGTAAGCCCAAAATCCCCTTGGATATCGAGCAGTCGTTCTTGCCTCCTTTACAGCTCGAACCGGCGAAAAAAGCGGCGGCCGAGGCGCGTTTTGATATCGCGGTCAGCAATGCACCAGCATCGCAGGTCTTCATGGCGATCGTCGAAGGCACGCCCTACAGCATGCTGGTGCCCCCCGAAGTCACTGGTGCCCTAACGCTAAGCTTAAAAGGAGTGACGGTTCGGGAGGTGCTTGATACGATTCGTGATCTTTATGGCTTTGACTATCGCGTTGAGGGAAATCGTATTTTTATTCAGCCGAATACGATACAGACGCGTATTTTTAAGGTTAATTATTTGATTGGGCGGCGCGATGGCTCAACAAGGACTACGCTCAATTCTGCCAATTTAGTGGCGCAGAGCTTAAATGACACGCAGTCAAATGCCAATGGTTCGACTGCGTCGTCGCAAACAACTCAAGAGATCGATCCTGGCACCGGCAGCCAACGACAGCGTAATGACAATGCCGCAGGCATGATGGGGAACAACGTTGTCACAACCGTCATGGATAATAATTTTTGGGGGGAAGTCAGAACGGCCCTCGTTAGTCTTATCGGGACTACGGATGGGCGAAACGTCATCATTAACCCAAGCTCTGGGGTCATCATGGTGCGCGCTACCCCAAATGAGCTGCGTGAAGTTGAGCGGTATCTGAAAACCACGCAGCTGATTGTTGAGCGTCAAGTCATGCTTGAGGCAAAAATTATTGAAGTGTCATTGAATCAGGCGTACCAGGCTGGCGTTAATTGGTCACGTTTTGGTCAGGTAAATCGTTCGCTGGCGGGGACGACCACGAACAATGCTGCGTTAGGAATGCAAGGCAGTGGCGTTACTCTGGGCTCCACTGGTGATGTCACGAACAGCACGACGGCCATAGCCCTTGCTGCTGGCGCGAGCTCAATTGCAACCGCCGCATCTGGGTTTTATGGCTTGGCGTTTCAGTCGGCGAATTTTGCGGCGTTGTTGAGCTTCTTAGAGTCGCAAGGTGATGTACAGGTGCTGTCCAGCCCGCGAGTTGCGACGCTCAATAACCAAAAAGCCGTACTCAAAGTGGGTAACGACGAATATTTTGTGACCGGATTTACGCCGACGACTCAATCAAATACACAAAACGGAACGACCACGACCACGACGGGTGTAACGCCCAAAATTGACCCGATCTTTTCTGGGATAACGCTGGACGTGACACCGCAAATTGATGAGCATGACCAGATAATTTTGCACGTTCACCCTACTATTAGTCAGGCTACTGAGCGGTCAAAAGTCATCAATTTAGGCACGACTACGTCAATGACGATTCCCTTTGCGTACAAAACAATTAGCGAGTCAGACAGCATTGTTCGCGCCCGTGACGGCAATATCGTTGCCATTGGCGGATTGATGCGCCAGCGCCAGTCAGGAGATCGCTCTGGTTTGCCGGGAACCAGCGATCAAAATGTAACCCTGTTTGGGCAGCGAGAGCGGAGTCTTTCAAAGAGCGAGTTGGTTATTCTCATCAAGCCAACCGTTATTCGCGAAGACGCCGATTGGCGTAACAGTCTGGCCGAAGCGCAGGTGCGTTTGCAGGAATATGCCCCGGCGGCGCCTGTGCGCATCGTCGGGCGCTGACCTACCCTGCTGCGCGCCCGGCATGTATCTCACCCATTTTGGCCTGAGCACTTTTCCCTTCGGCATTACGCCAGACACCGAGTTTTTGTTTTCCACTACTGCGCACCAAGAAGCCTTTAACGCGCTGGTTGTCGCCACGGAAAATGGTGAAGGGTTTATCAAAGTTACCGGTGAGGTAGGCACGGGCAAGACCTTGCTCTGCCGACGCTACCTGAACTCGGTGACTGCATCCGGTGCAGTGAGTGCGTATCTGCCCAACCCGCAACTGGAACCCCGCCCTTTGCTTTTGGCGATAGCCGACGAGCTGGGCATTCCGCTCGTTAAATACGATTATCAATTTCACTTGGTGAAGTTGCTTAACGAGGCACTGTTGGAGCACGCCAAGGCCGGGCGGCGGGTCATCGTGTGCTTGGACGAGGCGCAGGCCATTCCGATCGAGACGCTCGACTATTTGCGCTTGCTTTCCAATCTGGAAACGGAAAAGGTCAAGTTGATGCAGGTCGTCTTTTTTGGCCAGCCAGAGTTGGATACCAAGCTGGCGAAACCGGAAATCCGCCAACTGCGCCAGCGTATCGCTACTGAGTATCACTTGCGTGGCCTCAATCGCGATGAGGTTGCGCTTTATTTGGCGCATCGGGCGCGTGTGGCGGGTTATCGCGGCAATGGTGACCTGTTTGATACTACCGCCATACGTCGCCTGCATAAGGCTAGCAACGGTACGCCACGCGTATTGAATATCCTGGCGCACAAAGCCTTGCTCGCGGCATTTGGCGCCGGTCGCCAGTGTGTGCAGGGTGAGCATGTGCTGCTTGCGGCAAAAGACTCAGCAAAAATTGTCCAGTCGATTGGTTGGTGGTCATGAGCTTGATCAATGATGTGTTGCGTGACTTGGATCGTCGTCACGCCAACGCCGCTGATCGTGCCGGATTACCCAACGACGTGCGCCCGTTGCCGCCTCAGGCAACGTCCTGGCGGGTATCCACACTAGCGTTTTGGGTCGCGGCAGCGTGCGTTGCTGTTGGCGGCGGATGGTGGGCGTTGCAGCAGGATGACTCAGCTTCTGTAGCGCGGGTATCTGTGCCTGACGCGGTTACCTCCCCAGTTTCATCGGCCACGGTTTCCGCGCCGGTAACTCGCCCAATGGCACCAGTCGCTTCGCCAACCGCCGTGCCACAGCCGCTGATTTTTGCGGCACCGCCAGCATCCCCCTCTGTTGCGGAGAAAAGTGCGTTGGCGACCCATAAGCTTTCACCAGCACCAAATTCGCCCCCCGTCGTATCGCCGGCGAAAAAAACTGGCGAACCGGTGACGCCAGGGCCCGCACTGAAGCTTTCGCCGGACATTAAATTGCCTGACGTTGAACGCGCCGCAACGCCGGCGACAGACGATTGGGTAAAAGCGCAGACTTTGCTGAAAAATGGTCGCCTCGACGAGGCCGAGCCGGTGTTACGCCAAATTCTCGCGACGCAACCAGCCTTGCTGGCGCCGCGCCAAGCATTGCTTTCTATCCTCTTGCCTGCGCGTCGTTATGCTGACGCGCTGCCGGTGTTGAAAGCCGGCCTCGTTCAGCATCCAGACCAAACCACGTGGGCGATGAATCTGGCGCGTTTGCAGGTGGATGCCAACAATTACCCGGCAGCTTGGGACGCGCTCTCAGTCAGCCTTCCGCATGCGCAGCAGCAGCCCGAGTATTTGGCCTTTGCGGGTACCGTGTTGCAGCGTTTGGACCGGCCAGTCGAGGCGGTCAGTCAGTATCAGGCGGCCTTGCGTTTGCGTCCGGAGGAGCCGCGGTGGTGGGTGGGCTTGGGCATCGCGCTCGAAGCAGCAAGTCACCCCTCCGAAGCGCGTGTGGCCTTTCAACGGGCTAAAGCGCTGGGTAATGTATCGCCTGACATGGCGAAATTTATCGAGCAGAAGTTGCAATAACGTCTGGCCGCATTTTTGCGGCATGGCTTAACTGTTACGAAGCGCTTGCTGGACTGAGTTAAATCGTGCATAGGCCCAGGTCCGCAAGTGGGCGAGGGAACCGGTCAGCTGCAAAAACTCTTCCTGGATGCTGCGCAACTGCTTCTCTTGCGCGAACGACTCAGCTTTCGCCAGCCGGCCAAACATTTCTTCAATCAGGATCTGCGCACGCTCCTCTGCCTGACGCTTGACTTGACGCCGGGCATCCAGCGCAGCGGTATCATCGGTTAGCGGGAAGGGGATTGGGATGGTCGCCAGGCGCGCAACCTCGTGCAAACTATCGGCGCGGGCTATCATTCCTTCCTGTGCTTCGCAACGTGTCTGGAAGCGCCGAACTTCCATGCGCAGCAGGCTTTTATCGACCGGGTCGCGTGTACTCATGAGCGAAGTTTGCCAAATCTGCGGGGTTTCAGGCCGTAAAAAAGCATGAACAACAGGAATCGTGAAAAACGCATTGACAGTGCGCTTTGGCTTTGGATAGAATCCCGGCCTTTCCGCCAGAAGGCTTGCTCTTAGCGTGTCATTTGGCGACTCCTCGAAACACAGGAAATTTAAGGGACATTCATGAAAACCTTTTCCGCCAAGTCGCACGAAGTACAGCGCGATTGGTTCGTCGTCGATGCGACGGACAAGGTGCTTGGCCGTCTGGCGGCCGAAATTGCCCGCCGTCTGCGTGGCAAGCACAAGCCTGAGTTCACTCCTCACGTTGATACCGGCGATTTCATCGTCGTGGTCAATGTTGAAAAACTGAAGGTTACGGGTAATAAAGCCCAAGACAAAAAGTATTTCCGCCACTCGGGTTTTCCCGGCGGTATCTACGAAACCAACTTCACCAAGTTGCAGCAGCGCTTCCCCGAGCGCGTTCTTGAGAAGGCCGTTAAAGGCATGCTTCCCAAGGGACCCTTGGGCTATGCCATGATCAAGAAAATGAAATGCTACGCTGGTGCGGCGCATCCTCATTCGGCTCAACAGCCGAAGACGTTGGACATCTAAGGAGTTATTGTGGCAGTGAATCAATATTACGGTACTGGCCGCCGCAAAACAGCCATCGCTCGCGTGTTCCTGCGTACAGGAACGGGTAAATTTGTCGTTAATGACAAGCCTGTCGATGAGTTTTTCTCTCGCGAAACGGGTCGTATGGTGGTTCGTCAACCCTTGGAACTGACGCAACACTTGGGTACTTTTGACATTCTTGTCAATGTTGTTGGTGGTGGTGAATCAGGTCAAGCTGGCGCAGTTCGCCACGGCATCACCCGCGCGCTCATTGAATACGACGCTACACTAAAGCCCGCACTGTCGCACGCAGGTTTTGTTACGCGCGATGCCCGTGAAGTTGAGCGTAAGAAAGTCGGCTTGCACAAAGCACGCCGCAGGAAGCAGTTTTCGAAGCGCTAATCAGTGCTTTGAGTCTAAAAAAACCGCCATTTGGCGGTTTTTTTGTCTGTGCGCACAGTATTTTGTGGAGTGGATATGGCAAAGATCAAAATAGGTGTCGTCGGAGGTACCGGATATACCGGAGTTGAGCTACTGCGTCTGTTGGTTCAGCACCCAAATGCTGAGATTGCTGCAGTGACGTCGCGGCAAGAGGTTGGGCGTCCGGTTGCTGAGACGTTCCCAAACTTAAGGGGATTTCTCGATCTCAATTTTGTTGATCCTGCCGACTCGGTACTTCAGCAGTGCGACCTTGTGTTCTTTGCGACACCTAACGGCATTGCCATGCGCGATGCGCCAGCTTTGCTGCAAGCAGGTGTTCGCGTGATTGACCTGGCTGCTGACTTTCGCCTTAAAGACATTTCTGAATGGGAACGCTGGTATGGCATGACGCATCAGCACCCAGATTGGGTCGCTCAGGCGGTTTACGGATTGCCTGAGGTTAATCGTGACGCCATCCGTACTGCGCGCTTAGTGGCCAATCCTGGCTGCTATCCAACGGCGACTCAGTTAGGCTTAATCCCTTTGTTGCAAGCAGGCGTCGTCGATACGCAATCGTTGATTGTGGATGCAAAATCGGGCGTCTCTGGCGCAGGACGTAAAGCCGAAACGCATATTTTGTACGCTGAAGCCACTGATAATTTCAAGGCTTATGGTGTGGCTGGCCACCGACATTTGCCCGAGATTCAACAAGGGCTGACCGCAGTTGCCAAGTCGCGGGTAGGGTTGGTTTTTGTGCCGCACTTAACGCCTATGGTGCGAGGTATACACTCCACCATTTATGCGCGGATCAATAAAGAAGCCGATTTCCAAGCAATTTTTGAAGAGCGATTTGCGGACGAAGTGTTTGTTGATGTGTTGCCGGCCGGTTCGCATCCGGAAACCCGACACGTCCGTGGTGGAAACTTCTGTCGTATCGCGGTGCATCGGCCACAAGGAGGCGAGGTGCTTGTGGTGTTGTCCGTCATTGACAATCTGGTGAAGGGCGCAGCCGGTCAGGCGATTCAAAATATGAACATCATGTTCGGCATTGACGAATGCAGCGGGTTGTCGGCCCCAGCATTGCTTCCTTGATGTTCAAGTATTTCCGCCGCCAAGCAGGTCTGAGCGCACCTCGGCTGTCGATACGCCCGGAGTGGCCATTGCACTGGCGTATTGCATCGGTGGTGGTGCTCTCTGCGGCTGCCTTGGCATTGGCCGGCTGGATTTATGATGCTGGCCGGCAGTTCGCCGGGTTTCATCAAAGTGAGAGCGGTGAGCAGCTCGACAGTTTGCGCCAGCAGGTTGCCGCATTGACTTCCGAGTTGGAGTCAATCCGAGGGATTGCGGATTCCAGCGTTGCTCGTCTGCAGGTGGAGAACACCGCCCAGGAGCATTTGGCGAGTCTCGTAAAAAGTTTGGAAGAAGAAAACGCTAAACTCAAAGCGGAGCTCGCTGTTTTTGAAAATCTGGCTGGCAATGAACATGTTGTTCCAGGGTTGGCGATCAGTCGATTTGATGTGCGGCCTGATGGCGAGCTGGGGACGTATCGTTTTAACCTGCTCGTCACCAAAGTTGGTGGTAACAATGATCGGAGTTTTAAAGGTAAGCTAGAGTTGCTGGTGAATACGCAGCAGGGCAGTCACGTTGATATCATCACGTTGCCAGGGAAAGAGGCGAATCCGCTATACCAGTTGCAGTTCCGCTACTTTAAGCGCGTCGACGGGCAGTTCAAGGTGCCGATGGGCACGAAGCTTGTCAGTGTTGAGGCTCGGCTCTTTGAAGATGGCCAGATGCGCGTGAGTCAAGTGACGCGCATTCCTGCTAATGGAGGTAAATGATATGTTTGGCACGAAGTCATATAAGCCACAGAGCAAGATTGACTCGCTTATTGGCGCGGGAACGTCGATTACGGGGAATGTAAATTTTTCTGGCGGACTCCGGGTCGATGGAGAAATCAAAGGCAATGTGATTGCCTCCAATGACGCACCGAGCACCTTGGTTATCAGCGAACACGCTCGCGTGGAAGGTGAGATTTGCGTTTCCCATTTAGTCATTAACGGTACGGTTATTGGGCCAGTCACAGCAAATGAATTCCTGGAGTTGCAGTCAAAAGCTAAGGTGACGGGGGACATGGAATACAGTCGTGTAGAAATTCATCTTGGTGCGGTAATCCAAGGGCGGCTTATCCATCAAGCAAACCCAACCAAAACTGTCGAACTTAAATTGGCCGCCAGCAAATAACCCTTCTAGCAACTTGCCCCACTTGATTTTTTGTGGTGGAGGCTTAAGCTTGCTAGCCTGTACTAATCAAGAATTTACGCACTTTGCGCAATGGAGATAACCATGAATGCACCAGCTGAATTTGCTGCCCCTTTTGTTTTTACCGACGCAGCTGCCGGTAAGGTGACTGACCTGATTAACGAAGAGGGCAATCCGGAGTTGAAGCTAAGGGTTTTTGTTACCGGTGGAGGTTGCTCTGGCTTTCAATATGGTTTTACTTTTGACGAAGTTGCGAATGACGATGACACCGCTATCGTGAAAAATGGTGTGACACTTTTAGTTGATCCGATGAGTTATCAGTATTTGGTTGGCGCGGAGATTGATTACACGGAGGGGCTTGAGGGCTCACAATTCGTCATCAAAAATCCGAATGCCTCGAGTACCTGTGGTTGTGGATCTTCTTTTTCTGTGTAATAGCATGGTACAGAGTTGGTAGTTCATCCCCTTGGGATAAGCTATCGTAGTTGGGAAGTCTTTCGCGCCGATAACGCCCTGTGCATTGTCGGCGCTAATTTTTTGTAAATACACCGTGGAACAGACTAACAATAAATACGCTACCGTTAGCGAAGCGCTAGAACTCATCAAACGAGGCATGGAAGAGCTCTTGGTTGAGGCTGAACTCAAAGACAAGCTGGCATCAGGGAGACCCTTGCGTATTAAAGCGGGTTTTGATCCGACAGCCCCTGATCTACATCTTGGCCATACAGTGCTGATTAACAAGCTCAGGCATTTCCAGGAGCTTGGTCATCACGTGATGTTTTTAATTGGTGATTTCACGGGGATGATTGGCGATCCGACAGGAAAGAACGCAACCCGTCCGCCGCTGACTCGTGAGCAGGTAATTGCTAATGCACAAAGCTACCGTGATCAGGTTTTTAAGATATTGGATCCTGAGCGGACTGAAGTCTGCTTTAACTCCGCCTGGTTTGATGACATGGGTGCGTCCGGAATGATCCGCTTGGCAGCAAGACATACGGTTGCCAGAATGTTGGAGCGTGACGATTTTTCAAAACGCTATGCGTCGGGGCAACCCATTGCTGTTCACGAGTTTCTATACCCACTCTGTCAGGGGTACGACTCAGTCGCGATGCGCGCGGATGTAGAGTTGGGTGGCACAGACCAGAAGTTCAATCTTCTGGTTGGTCGCGAGTTACAGAAGCAGTACGGTCAATCTCCCCAGTGTGTCTTGATGATGCCTTTGCTCGAGGGGCTTGATGGCGTAGCAAAAATGTCTAAGTCGTTGGGTAACTATGTAGGAATTGCCGAGTCGCCAGAAGAAATTTTTGGCAAGTTGATGTCGGTGTCTGATGAACTTATGTGGCGCTACTATGACTTGCTCTCATTTGTGTCCGCACATGAAATAAGTCGCTACCGTAAAGAGGTAAGCGCGGGGCGCAACCCAAGAGACATTAAAGTCTTGCTTGCGCAGGAAATTGTGACCCGGTTTCACTCTCAAGCAGCGGCGATGCGGGCGCTAGAAGATTTTGAGTCGCGATTCCGCAAAGGTGGCTATCCCGACGATATGCCCGAATGTTCAGTCCCAGCAGGACCCATCGCCCAAATTTTGCGGTCAGCGCAGCTGACAGCCAGTACTTCCGAGGCAATGCGCATGATCGACGGTGGCGGAGTGCGACTAAACGGTGAGAAAATCGCTGATAAAAACTTGCATGTTGCCGCCGGTGAGATAATTGTCCTGCAGGTTGGTAAGCGAAAGTTTTCGCGCATTACATTGATTTAAAAGTATTTTTACAAATACCCTTGTATCCCTTGAAAAAATCTTTCAAAAAGGGGTTTACAAGGGATGAAAGAGTGGCCATAATCT
>CAZFSH010000021.1:10459-17128 GCA_964521935.1 uncultured Propionivibrio sp. | reverse complement strand
AGTACTGGCCTCCGAAGCCAGGGGTTGTGGGTTCGATCCCCGCCGAGCGCACCAATTAATAACCAAGGCATTGGTTGCCTCTGACGCGAATACTTAGGTTTCGCTACTGTTGATGCCACGCTGAGGCATCAACAGTAAGGCGCCAACACTAGGCCTCTCTGATATGCGCCCAAGACTCCAGCAGCTCTTGAAGAACGCCGATGCGTTTGATCTCTCCTGGAGCCTCACCGAAGGAGGCGTAGAACGACGCGCTCTTGTTGGCTGGCTAAGCGACCATGCTCCCTATGATGAATTGGCGCAGATCGCCCTGGACTGGGGCATGAACGCACCGATGGTCAATCGCTGGCGGGAATCTGCCAGCGAATCAGAAGGAGTCGGCCTTACGGTTAACGCAGCGCTAAGCTCATTCCGACTTTACACGCATCGCTGGAAAGGCATCGTTCCGAACGACTATGGCGCAGTCGTCTATACGGGGTACAAATGTCTGCCGGATGGCACCGTGAGAGTTGATGAGTATCAGAACTACGGCGACCTGCGCGAGGCGGACAACGTGAGCTATGCCATGGCGCACACTGCGCGACCTGAATGGGTCGAGCGCGTGATAGCGCTAGCGCCAAAAGAAGTCCCGCTGATGTTTACCCGCATCGCCAATAGCGGGCGCCAAAGTTGGCTAGTAACGGTCCGTCATGCCAAACTTGATGCCGGCATAATCATCGGAAAAGAGCATACGGGTTTAAAGTTGTTGCATCTTGCCGGCGGTATTGATGCCGCAAAGGGAGCATTTGATACCTTCTACCTTGGTTCGTCCCCGACAGGGGTGGCATGGTTTCTTGGCAGTGCATCAGCAGGTCGGCTATGAGGTTCCTTTAATGAAATCGAAGAAAAAGTTGAAAAATATCTCGCACCCAAAACTACGCTATGCCATTGCACTGGCGCTCACGACGGTCGCCAGTCTTGCCAACGCAGCGGATGTATATGTCAATGCCGCAGCTGCTAATGCCGAACCAGTTGGTAGCCAGAACATCCTCGATTTCGCGCTACCACTGGCATTGACTAAAACAGATGCCGCGAACAACGGCCTGACCGAGACACAGCGCCGGGCCGAAATGATTCTGGTGACGTCGGCAGGTACGCCAGTGGCCTTCAATAGCGGCGACAACAGCCTGCAAAACCTGGCCTCGCTCCCCGGCTCCACCGACTATTTTTTGTACAAATATTTAGCGGCAAACACTACGCTGAACGGGAACACAACGCTCGGGACCACCGGTGTGCCCGGTGCATTACCAGCGATCATCGACTTGGGCGAGCACAGTCTGACCGTCCTGGGTGGCACGCTGGAAAACCAAGGCGCCATTTTTATCAGCACGGTCAATTCGCTGGCGTCGCGTAATGGCCTGCTGATGAATGGCACCGGCGCACTGACCGTCGACTCAACTAGCACCGGCCGTGTCATTGCCAACGAAATTATCGAGCAAACCTCGGGGAATCCCGCCAATTTCAAGGTGCTGCTCAAACTTAACTCAACATTGCAAAACGGCACATCGTTTGTCTTTGCCAACGAAACCGCTGGCGACGCCAGCCGTCTCTTTGCTTACTCAGTCACCGATGCGGAGAACTCGCGGTTGTTTGATAACAGCTACGTGATCGACTCATCCGCAGCGCGCATGATTAGTGGTGCTAACGAAAGTGTCGTGGTGACTTTCTCCCGCGCCAATAACGCCTATATCGAGAAGTCCTTTACGCGCAACCACCCGTCTAATGATGCCGCGCTCAAGCTAGGCACCATTGCGGCGCAGGGTTTGGCCCTTGGGGACATGCAAACCGCGCTGACACGTCTGGACATCAACGATTTTGGCTACGGCAATAATGCAAAAAACTTGGCGGTACAGGTGAAGCGTCTGGCGCCAATCGCTAACAACTCATTGATGATCGCTGCGACTGATGTGCTCGATATGGTTGGGCAAGCGGCCGATTATCGCTTTGCCGCGCGCCGCGGCAACTGGACCGGCCAAAACGACGAAAAAGCAACGGTTTGGGCGAAAGTGCACGCCGGGTTTACGGCCTCAAGCGGCTCGGTGCCCACTGCATCGGCTGATGCACAGGATACCGCTGGCCATGACGGGTTCAAAACCTTCGCCACCGGCCTTACTGTCGGCGCTGACCGCCGCTTTGAAAACGGCTTGCTTGGTGCTTCGCTATCAGCGTTTGCCACTACCATCGATCAACAAGATGACCGAAGTGGTGAGCGTGCTAAGCAGGATCAGCGTATTGCCTCGCTGTATGGACAACTGAACGGGCGCAACGCGTTTGTGGCGCTGTCATATGCCTTCGGGACGGGCACAACAAAAGGTGAACGCAAGACGGCGATTGACCGCGTCGCTGATTTTCGCGCGCCACTCGATACGACTGAGCTAGCGCTGAAAACCGGGTATCGCTTCGACCTGTCCGACGGACGTTCAGCGATCACTCCTTTTTTCCGCACTACACGCAGCCAGTACAAGCAGTCGGCGTATCAGGAAACTGGTGCGGGCGCACTGAGCTTGAATGTACATGACTATGAGATTGCAAAATCCAGCTATGAGCTCGGCGCTGAGGCCTCTTATAAAGGGCGCTTCTTCGGGAAGCGCACACTAACGGCATTCCGCGTCTCGGCGGGTAAGGAACGCATTCTGGACGATCTGATCGTCCACGCAAACTACACGGGCGAAACCGATACCGCCCACCCGGAAGCCACCAACTTCACCACCCCGGTCGAGCGTTGGGCTGATCAGTTTGTCAAGCTCAATGGGGTCTTGCAGGTGGAATTGGTCGACGGCATGTTGATGCGCCTAGGTCTTGATTTCAGCGCACGGAACAGCCGACAGAGTTTGGCGGCTGATCTCGGTCTGATCTGGTATTTCGATTAACACCACCTTGCACTATTGCAGTGTTGCATTGGCTTCAAAAGTATCCGTAGCGTTTTCTGGGATGCCGCTTGGTCGAGAAGCACTAAACGAGCGGTGATCTAAGTGCGGTACGACGGTTTTTGAGCATATTTATTCGGGCGTTTGTGATGAAAAAAATAGTTCCCCTGCTGTCCTTCTCCTTATCCTTGGCCTTTTATGCTCAGCCCGCGCTGTCGGCGACAGAAGCTCAAATCAATGAGGCGGTTCAGGCCGGCGAGCGACTCCGCTCGCAGGAGCGCCAATCACTAGAAAGACAGCTTGAAGCCATAACGCCGGAAAAACGGCCGAGCGGGATAGATCTGCGCGGCAAGGCGGCGGAACCTGCGGCCGCGAGCTCGGCACAACTCCCCACCAATGGGCGCTGCATCAAACTGGCGTCAATCAAAGTTGAGGGCGCAACCTTGCTGGATGCCTGGGAAACCGAGGTGTTCGAACTGCCCTATCTGGACAAGTGCATCACCCCTGAACTGGCGCAGGCCGTTCTGGTTGGCGCGACGGATTACTATCTCTCGCGTGGCTTCATTACCACCCGCGCCTACCTGCCCAACCAAGACCTCAAGCAGGGCCAGTTGCGCATTGTGGTGGCTGAAGGTGCGGTCGATAAAATCGCCGTCGAAGGTAACGACCAGTCGGTGCCCCTGCACACGACTTACCCGGTCGACAAGGATGCCCCGCTCAATATTCGCGACCTGGAGCAGGCCGTCGATCAACTCAACGCCGTTCCCGGAAACAACGTGACCATGGCCATTAAGCCGGGAAACAGCCCGCAGACCAGTGACGTGGTGTTCACCAATTCGGGCGAAGCGGGCGTGGCTGGGCGAGTGTCGCTCGACAACAGTGGCTCCGAGTCAACCGGCAAAGACATGCTCGGCCTCAGCCTGCGCGCCGGCGACCTGCTCAAGTTAGGCGAAACCTGGTCGGTTTCTGCCCGGCAGAGCGTAAATGGCAATGATCGTGCGACAGATAGCTACGACGTCAGTGTGCGCGTCCCTTATGGCTACAATAGTTACAGCGCTGGTGCCTCGCGCTCTGGTTATAAAACCATCCTGACCTTCCCGATCAGCGGTACCCAGCTGACCAGTGAGGGCACAACCGACAGCTTTTTCGCCGCGATGGATCGCGTGATCTTTCGCGACCAAAGTGCCAAGCACACGATAGGCGCGCGCTTGAAGCACGATGACACAAAGTCCTACATTGCCGACACCTTAATTGACGTCAACTCACGGCAACTGAATTCCATTGAGCTGTTTTCGGAAAGCGTGATGGGTTTTGGCAAGAGCGTGCTGGTTGTTCAACCTGAAATCGCCGCAGGCTTGAGCGAGGTAAGCAACCTGCCCAAGGGCACCAACAACCCAGTGGAAAACCCCCAGGCGGAATACCTGCGCTACAAGCTCACGCTTGACCTCTCGCATCCGTTTGCACTGGGCACACTACCGCTCACCTGGAAAAGCCGCCTGCAGTCGCAATACAGTAGCGACCGGCTATACGGCTCGCAGCAGATCGGCATTGGCGGACAAGGGTCGGTGCGCGGCTTTTACGACGTTTCGGTGCTGGGCGACATCGGCTATTACTGGCAAAACAGCCTGCTCTACAAAAATCCGCTCCTGATTGGCGCCCGCCCGGCAACACTGGAATTTCTGATTGGCTATGACACCGGCCACGTGCGCTCCAACCGCCCAGGCGCCTTCGCCGGCGGGATGCAGGGGATGGTTGTGGGGGCAACCCTAAACGTCGCGCCATTTAGCTTTGGCCTGCTGTGGGGCATGCCCATGAGTATTGGTGGCGGCGCTGATAAAGGCGACAGTCACCTGCTGACCACGGTCGGCGTCGACTTCTAAGGGTAAAGCCATGAATAAGATCTATCGCGTTGTTCGCCGCAAATCAGACGGCATCTGGGTGGTTGCCTGCGAAACGGCCAAACGATCGTTCGGCGGCGTAAGTAGCGTTGCGGCCGCGATGGCCTTGATGATGGGGGGGAGCGCGTTGTCAGCGCCCTCAGATATCGTCGTCGCAAGCGGTGGCGGTGCAACGGTCGGGTCAGCAACGACCGCTGGCAGTGTGCCGGTAAGTGTGGTGAATATTGCTACACCCGTTAGTGGTCTGTCGCATTCCAAGTTTGACGCCTTCAATGTGAATTCAAGTGGCGTGATCCTGAACAACGTCAAAAGCGGCCAAACAGGTCAATCCGCCATCTTGGGTCAAACTGTCCCGCTGACAGCAAATACCAACAATATTGCGTCGGAAGCCAATGTCATCCTCCTTGAGGTCACGCATGCCAGCAATGCAACCCTCCTTGCTGGGCAGTTGGAGGTCGTGCGTTCAGATAGCCGTGGTACGGTAACCGATACTAACAACAACACTTACAGTCTTCCTAAACTAACCGATGTGCTGATCGCCAACCCCAACGGCATCACAGTTAACGGGGCAAGTTTTCTCAATACCAATAATGTAGTCCTTGCCACGGGTGCAGCCGCTGTTTCGGGCGCCAATGTCAGCTTCAACCTGTCCAGCAACCCGTTGCTGATTCAAGGTACTGGGGCAAGCCTATCGGCGAGTGATCTTGCACTTATATCTCGGCAAGTTTCGGTCGGGGGAAAACTTGAGGCCAAGAGCATCCAGGTAGTCACTGTCGACGGAAGTGCGGTGGTAGACACGAGCACCGGCGCTATCACGACCAATACGACAGGGGCCGATGGTGGCACGATCACTGGCTACGCCATCGACACGGCCCTTCTTGGCGGCATGTACGCTGGGCGCATTAGCCTGATTGCCAACGAAGCCGGAACCGGCGTTCGGGCTTTGGGTGATATGGGGGCGGTAGGCGGTACGATTTCGATCACCTCCGAGGGGCAACTCGTCGTTGGAACCAGCGGCAGCGACAAAACCCAGCTTCAGGCACGGAGCATCGCGCTCGAAGCAAAAAACGGATCGGCTCTCAGCATTACCAATGCCGAGTTACAAGCACAGGCAAACGCCACCTATGGCGGAGCGGTCAACCTGACAACGACAGGCAACGTGACGCTTGCGCAAACCACTATTGGCTCAACCTCCTTAACCTCTGGCACCGATAGAGGCGGATCGATCACCTTTACTGCAGGCAGTTTGGCCGACGAGTCAGGCTCGGCCAGCCAAGCCGTTCGCAGCGCAGGCGGCACTTTCACCGTACATCTGACCGGAACAGCCGATCTGGGCAATGTCGCCTACTACGGCAATAGCTTCGATATCGATGCCGCGACATTCACTTTGGGTAGCACTGCCAAACTTGCAGCAAAGACCTCGGCCGATATTCTGACGTCGGGCAATATTGCCCTCGATGGCGCATTGAACTTTGGCAGCGATGCGTCAAGCATCAAGAGTACCGGCGGCACGATTGGCATTGGATCAACCGCCAGCCTGAATGTTGCTGACCTCACGATTGAAGCCGCGTCTGCCGACAAGTCCATCACGGTGGCAAATGGCGCGTCGCTCACTTCTTCGCGCGACCTGACACTCAAGGCCAATAGCATTGCTGTCGACACCGGTCTTTCCGTGACGGGCAATCTGGCCTTGCTTGGCAATGGCACGGCCAGCCAGTTGTCGCTGGGCAGCGTCTCCAATACCGCCGCGCTGGCATCGGTGGGTGGGAATGTCGTGATCGATGCGATGACGACAAGCCTTCATTCACTGCTGTCGGCATCCGGCAGCACGACCGTGGGGAGCAGTGGCACGCCAGTCACCAGCTTTA